>NZ_JBWKWY010000014.1:0-95043 GCF_059422465.1 Pseudomonas sp. GW821-FHT01D09 | reverse complement strand
AATTTTTATTGCCTGAGTGATCGCCATCGCAGGCAAGCCAGCTCCCACAGTTGACCGCGCTCATCCTGAATAAACTCGCTCAATGTGGGAGCCGGGCTTGCCCGCGATAAGGCCAGTGGGAGCAGCACAAGACCTGCTGGCACGTTCGGCAAGCTCTAAATTTTTATTGCCTGAGTGATCGCCATCGCAGGCAAGCCAGCTCCTACAGTTGACCGCGCTCATCCTGAATAAACTCGATCAATGTGGGAGCCGGGCTTGCCCGCGATAAGGCCAGTGAAAGCAGCACAAGACCTGCTGGCAAGCCCGCACACACTGGATATGCCACCCTGCCAAAATGCATTCCACGTCACAAATAAAACGGGCCCCGACACAAGTGCCGGGGCCCGTAGTGACCACATCCCTGTGGTCGGTCGCATGAACCTATAAGGTGCATTGAGCGGATATCTGCCTCGCCCGTGGCCGCCTTGGTTAAGTCCAGTCGATTCGTTGCGCGTTACTCTGCTTTCAGGCCGTCGGCCGATACAGCTTTAACGCCTTTGATTTTCTTGGTGATGGCCACTGCCATTTCCTTCTGTGCATCAGTGACAGCCACAGTGGAAGACAGGGAAACCACGCCTTTGTTGGTTTCGACTTTGATGTCGGTGCCAGGAATGCCTTTCTCGGTGACCAGGTCAGCTTTGACTTTAGTGGTGATCCAGGTATCGGAGGTCGCTTCTTTGGCCTTGGTCACTTCACCGGCGGCTACAACCATTGGCGCCTGGGAAGTTTGGGCAAACGCAACGTTAGCCATGGTCAGGGTCAGAGCGGTGGCAGTTGCAGCAGCGATAGCGAACTTCTTCATACGAGTAACTCCTGTTTTTTCAAAGGTCTGCAGCGTTTCAACGTTAATGCTGCAGGGTTACCAGTACTGTTGCAGGCGCTGTGCCAACTTTTACTAACTAACAAAACTCTTAAAAAACAACAAGTTATAAAAATACTCAATTTTCGGAATCGTGCAACTTGCATGAAGCCCGTCGTGCCTGCATGCAAGTTGCGGCTTTTGCACTGGGCTAAACAGCTGATTTACCGTCACTTTCCCAAAGCCATAAAAAAAGGACTCCGAAGAGTCCTTTTTCAGCGTGAAGCCTGGGGGTAATTAAACGCCCGAGGCCTTGGCTGCTGCTACGTCCTTGATGGACAGCTTGATACGGCCGCGGTTGTCCACGTCCAGTACCAGCACTTCCACTTCCTGGCCTTCTTTCAGGATGTCGGTCACTTTCTCTACGCGAGCATCGCTCAGCATGGAGATGTGAACCAGACCGTCCTTGCCCGGCAGGATGTTGACGAATGCGCCGAAGTCGACGATGCGCTCAACCTTACCCACGTAGATCTTGCCGATCTCGGCTTCAGCGGTGATACCCAGGACGCGCTGACGTGCCGCTTCAGCCGCTTCCTTGGTTTCGCCGAAGATCTTGATCGAACCGTCGTCTTCGATATCGATCGAGGCCTTGGTTTCTTCGCAGATCGCACGGATGGTCGCGCCGCCTTTACCGATAACATCACGGATTTTGTCGGTGTCGATTTTCATCGCGATCATGGTCGGAGCATTTTCCGACAGCTCGGTGCGAGACTGACCAATGATCTGGTTCATCTGGCCGAGGATGTTCAGGCGCGCTTCCAGGGCTTGGCCCAGAGCGATTTCCATGATCTCTTCGGTGATGCCCTTGATCTTGATGTCCATCTGCAGCGCGGTCACACCCTTGGCGGTACCGGCTACCTTGAAGTCCATGTCGCCCAGGTGGTCTTCGTCACCCAGGATGTCAGTCAGGACGGCGAACTTCTCGCCTTCTTTAACCAGGCCCATGGCGATACCGGCAACCGGTGCCTTCATCGGCACGCCGGCGTCCATCAGTGCCAGGGAAGCACCACACACGGAAGCCATGGAGCTGGAACCGTTGGACTCGGTGATTTCCGACACCACACGAATGGTGTACGGGAACACGTCAGCAGCAGGCAGCATGGCCGAAATCGAACGGCGGGCCAGACGGCCGTGACCGATTTCGCGACGACCAGCGCCACCCATGCGACCACACTCGCCTACCGAGAACGGAGGGAAGTTGTAGTGCAGCATGAACGGGTCTTTTTTCTCGCCTTCCAGGGTGTCCAGCAACTGTGCGTCACGGGCGGTACCCAGTGTTGCAACAACCAGGGCCTGGGTTTCGCCACGGGTGAACAGGGCCGAACCGTGGGTTTTTGGCAGAACGCCGACTTCGATGTTCAGCGGACGTACGGTGCGAGTGTCGCGACCGTCGATACGTGGCTTGCCGTTTACGATGTTTTCGCGAACGGTGCGGTATTCGATTTCGCCGAATGCTGCTTTGACTTCGCTGGAAGAAGGCTGGCCTTCTTCACCGGACAGCTTGGCCACAACCTGGTCCTTCAGCTCACCCAGGCGAGCGTAACGGTCGGCCTTGATGGTGATGGTGTAGGCGTCGGAGATCTGTGCGCCGAACTCGGAGCGGATAGCGCCCAGCAGCTCGGTGGCTTCAGGCGCAGGCGCCCAGGTCCAGGTTGGCTTGGCAGCTTCGGCAGCCAGTTCTTTAACCGCGTTGATCACCACCTGGAACTCGTCGTGAGCAAACAGTACCGCGCCCAGCATCTGGTCTTCGGTCAGCTCTTTGGCTTCCGATTCAACCATCAACACGGCTTCCGAAGTACCGGCAACGACCATGTCCAGGCTCGAAGCTTTCTGTTGTTCGTAAGTCGGGTTCAGCAGGTAGCCGGTGCTTTCGTGGAACGCAACACGGGCAGCGCCGATCGGGCCATCGAAAGGAATACCGGAGATGGCCAGGGCAGCCGAGGTGCCGATCATCGCAGCGATGTCCGGATCGGTCTTCTTGCTGGTGGAAACGACGGTGCAGACAACCTGCACTTCGTTCATGAAGCCTTCTGGGAACAGCGGACGGATCGGACGGTCGATCAGTCGGGAAGTCAGGGTTTCTTTCTCGGAAGGACGGCCTTCACGCTTGAAGAAACCACCAGGGATCTTACCGGCAGCGTAAGTCTTTTCCTGGTAGTGAACGGAAAGAGGGAAGAAGCCTTTGCTTGGGTCAGCGGTCTTGGCGCCTACAACGGTCACCAATACGGTAACGTCGTCGTCAACGGTGACCAGCACTGCGCCGGAGGCTTGACGGGCGATACGGCCTGTCTCGAGGGTAACGGTCGACTGACCGAACTGGAATTTTTTGATTACCGGGTTCACGGTGTCCTACCTTCTTTGTGGCTCTTGGGGAACTTGTCTTCTTGCGAAATTCTTGGGCAATGTCGGGAGTCGGCCCAACCTTTGTCCAGGGTAAAACGTGTATCCAGATAAAACTTGAGGCTGGGAGCCTGCCATGGGCCAGCGGGAATCCCACTGACACACGGCAAACAACCAACCTCTAGCGCAATCGCTGATTAGCGACGCAGACCCAGGCGACCGATCAGAGTCTGATAACGACCCAGATCCTTGCCTTTCAGGTAGTCCAGCAGCTTACGACGCTGGTTTACCATGCGGATCAGACCACGACGGGAGTGGTGGTCTTTACCGTTGGCCTTGAAGTGACCCTGCAGCTTGTTGATGTTGTGGGTCAGCAGTGCAACTTGCACTTCTGGCGAACCAGTGTCACCAACAGCTTGCTGATAGTCAGCTACGATTTGTGCTTTTTCTTGAACGTCGAGAGCCATGAGGCAATCCTTTTTTCAGGAAACCACCCAAAGGGCAGTTTCAACAGGCCAGGGACAAATCCCTGTATCTAAAAATGAGTGTTGACCGTGCCTGTTAACAGCCACACTCGTTCAGTCATTCTGACCGAATCAGCCGACGCGGCGCGATGCGCCCGTCTTCGCTCACTTCACCGATACCGATAAAGCGACCGTTATGATCTTGTACCCGCACCATGCCGAACTTCGGGGCATCCGGTGCGCGCACCGGCTGGCCGTTGAGCCAGTAGAACGCGCTGTGCTCCGAGAAGTGCAGCAATGGCCAATCCAGCAAACCGCTGTCCGATGGCATCAGGAAGCGATCAACCGCTTCGTTGCCGCCTTCGGCATGCACGGCTTCCAGCTCTTCCAGCGTGACCGTCTGGGCCAGGGTGAAAGGGCCAGCCTGGGTGCGTCGCAGCTCTGCAACGTACGCGCCGCAACCGAGCTGCTCACCGATATCTTCCACCAGGGTACGGATATAGGTGCCTTTGCTGCAGTCCACGGCCAAGCGGGCAGTGTCGCCTTCACAGGCAAGCAATTCCAAGCGCGCAATAGTAACAGAACGCGGTTCGCGCTCCACTACTTCGCCCGCACGTGCCAGCTTGTAAAGAGGCTGGCCATCACGCTTGAGAGCCGAGTACATCGGCGGTATCTGACTGATTTGCCCACGAAAAGCGGGTAAGGCAGCCTCAATATCTGCACGACCAACGGTCACCTCGCGAACCTGCAGAACATCACCTTCGGCATCCGCCGTGGTGGTGGTCTTGCCCAGTTGCATCAGGGTTTCGTAACCCTTGTCCGAATCGAGCAGGTATTGCGAGAACTTGGTAGCCTCGCCAAAGCACAATGGCAATACGCCAGTGGCCAGGGGATCAAGGCTGCCGGTATGCCCGGCCTTCTCGGCATTGAGCAGCCAGCGGACCTTCTGCAACGCGGCATTGGAGGTAAAGCCAATGGGTTTGTCGAGCAGGATGATACCGCTGACATTACGGCGGATACGTTTGACCTGAGCCACCGCTTACTCCTTGGCGTCTTCAGGTGTGGACGGATGCTGATTGTCTTCAGCCACGGCGCGCTCGATCAGGGCCGACAGATGCGCACCACGCACGACGCTCTCGTCGTAGTGGAAGTGCAACTGGGGCACGCTACGCAGCTTCATCTCACGGGCCAACTGCATGCGCAGGAAACCTGCGGCAGAGTTGAGCACCTTGATGCTTTGCGCGATCTCTTCGCTGTTGTCCTGGCCCATCACGGTGATGAAGATCTTGGCGTGACCAACGTCACGGCTCACTTCAACGGCGGTGATGGTGACCAGGCCAACACGCGGGTCTTTGACTTCGCGACGGATCAGTTGGGCCAACTCGCGCTGCATCTGATCGCCGATACGTTGGGTACGGCTGTATTCTTTTGCCATGTCTTGTTACCTGTTACTGCCTCACGGTGAAACCCGTGGGGTCTGAAAGCGGCAAACGCCCGGCCTGACAAAAGCCAGACCGGGCGTTGCGTTTAGAGTCCGGACACTGCGCGGGGCATTTGCATGCCCACACGCGGCGTGGCTCCTGAAGTGCGCGAGTTAGAGGCTGCGAGCAACCTGGACCTTCTCGTAGACTTCGATCTTGTCGCCAGGCTTGACGTCGTTGTAGCTCTTGACGCCAATACCGCATTCCATGCCGGCACGTACTTCGGAAGCGTCATCCTTGAAGCGGCGCAGGGATTCCAGCTCGCCTTCAAAGATAACGATGTCTTCACGCAGTACACGGATTGGACGGTTACGGTGCACAGTCCCTTCGATAACCATGCAACCGGCGATCGCGCCAAACTTCGGCGAACGGAACACGTCACGTACTTCGGCAACACCCAGGATATTTTCCCGCACGTCACTGCCAAGCATGCCGGTAAGGGCTTTCTTGACGTCTTCGATGATGTCGTAGATGACGTTGTAGTAACGCATGTCCAGGCCTTCCTGCTCGACGATCTTCCGTGCGCCAGCATCGGCACGCACGTTGAAGCCGAACAGTACAGCGTTGGAAGCCAGTGCCAGGTTGGCGTCGGATTCGGTGATACCACCGACACCGCCACCGACAACACGCACTTGCACTTCGTCGTTACCCAGGCCATTCAAGGCGCCGTTCAACGCTTCGAGGGAGCCACGCACGTCAGATTTGAGGACGATGTTAAGCGTCTTCTTCTCTTCCTGGCCCATGTTCTCGAAGATGTTTTCCAGCTTGCCGGCGTGAGCACGGGCCAGCTTGACTTCACGGAACTTGCCTTGACGGAACAGAGCCACTTCACGGGCTTTCTTCTCGTCGGCAACCACGCTCATCTCGTCGCCAGCGTCCGGGGTACCGTCCAGGCCGAGAATCTCGACCGGGATAGCAGGACCTGCTTCCTTGATGGACTTGCCGTTCTCGTCGAGCATGGCACGTACACGGCCGTAGTTGGAACCGACCAGCACCATGTCGCCTTGGCGCAGGGTACCGTCTTGAACCAGCACGGTCGCAACCGGGCCACGGCCCTTGTCGAGGCGGGATTCAACGACCACACCACGGCCAGGAGCCGATGGCGTAGCGGTCAGTTCCAGGACTTCGGCTTGCAACAGGACGGCTTCAAGCAGTTCGTCAACGCCGGTACCCATCTTCGCCGAGACCGGTACGAATGGAGTGTCGCCACCCCACTCTTCGGAAGTCACGCCGTGAACCGACAGTTCGCTACGGATGCGATCGAGATCGGCGCCCGGCTTGTCGATTTTGTTCACGGCAACCACCAGCGGCACGCCAGCAGCCTTGGCATGCTGAACGGCTTCGATGGTTTGTGGCATTACGCCGTCGTCCGCTGCAACCACCAGGATCACGATGTCAGTCGCCTTGGCACCACGGGCACGCATGGCGGTAAACGCGGCGTGACCTGGGGTGTCGAGGAACGTCACCATGCCACGGTCGGTTTCAACGTGGTAGGCACCAATGTGCTGGGTAATACCGCCGGCTTCGCCCGCGGCAACCTTGGCACGACGGATATAGTCGAGCAGGGAGGTCTTGCCGTGGTCAACGTGGCCCATGACGGTCACGACTGGAGCACGGGAAACTGCTTCACCTTCAAACTTCAGGGACTCGGCCAGGGAATCTTCCAGGGCGGTGTCGCTGACCAGGGTCACTTTGTGGCCCAGCTCTTCAGCAACCAGTTGGGCAGTTTCCTGGTCCAGTACCTGGTTGATGGTGGCCGGGGTACCCAGCTTGAACATGAACTTGATGATTTCAGCAGCCTTGACCGACATCTGCTGGGCCAAGTCGCCCACAGTGATGGTCTCGCCGATCTTCACTTCACGCACGACAGGGCCGGTTGGGCTCTGGAAACCGTGGGCGTTGCGTTTCTTCAGCTTGGCCTTGCCGCGACCACCACGACGGAAGCCATCGCTTTCTTCGTCGGTAGTGCGTGGCGCAACGCGTGGCGCAGGCGCTTTCTCTTTGACCGAGGCACGATGTGGAGCGTTTTTACGCTCGCCATCGCCACCACCACTGCGACGATTGTTATCGTCAGCGCGTGGCTTGTCCGGGCGACGAGGTTCGTCGCGCTTGCGAGCGTCAGCTGCCGGCGCTGGTGCAGCGGCAACCGGAGCGGCCTCACGCACAGCTTCTACAGGCGCAGCGACGGCGTCAGTACCAGCAGGTTGCGCAGCAGCAGGCTGGCGACGCGCTTCTTCTTCGGCGCGACGCTTGGCTTCTTCTTCAGCCTTCTGACGAGCAGCATTTTCTACTGCGCGACGTTCGTCCATCTCGCGTTTGCGCTCGGCTTCGATTTCTTCCGGGCTGCGCTGTACGAAGACTTTCTTCTTACGCACTTCAACGCTGATGCTCTTGCTACCAGCCACCCGCAGGGTGCTGGTCGTTTTGCGCTGCAATGTAATCTTGCGCGGTTCTTCCACTTTCGCCTTGTGGCTGCTTTTCAAGTGAGTCAGCAACGATTGCTTCTCACTGTCGCTCACATGTTCCTCGGCGGCGGTGTGCGGCAGACCTGCCTCACGCATCTGCTGCAACAGGCGCTCTACCGGTGTTTTGACCTCATCGGCCAGTTGTTTCACCGTGACTTGCGTCATGCACTTCTCTCCTCAGGCCGCGCCTAATTACTCGAACCAATGGGCTCGGGCGGCCATGATCAACTTGCCGGCACGATCATCGTCAATGCCGTCGATGTCGAGCAGGTCGTCAATAGACTGCTCGGCCAGGTCTTCGCGGGTAATTACGCCGCGCACCGCCAGTTCCATCGCCAAATCCTTGTCCATACCCTCAAGCGAGAGCAGGTCTTCGGCCGGATGGGCGTCTGCCAGCTTTTCCTCAGTAGCGATGGCTTTAGTCAACAAGCGATCCTTGGCCCGAGCGCGAAGCTCGTTGACGGTGTCTTCGTCAAAGCCGTCGATGTTGAGCATTTCCTCCACCGGTACGTAGGCAATCTCTTCCAGGCTGGTAAAGCCTTCATCTACCAGCACCTGTGCCAGGTCTTCGTCGACTTCCAGCTCGTCGATGAAGTTGCGCAGGATGTCGCCGGTTTCTGCTTGCTGCTTAGCCTGGATGTCCGATTCGGTCATGACGTTCAGGGTCCAGCCAGTCAACTGGCTGGCCAGACGCACGTTCTGACCACCGCGACCGATGGCCTGGGCCAGATTGTCTGCGCCAACGGCGATGTCCATTGCATGGGCATCTTCGTCAACAATAATTGCCGCGACTTCGGCCGGGGACATGGCGTTGATCACGAACTGCGCCGGGTTATCGTCCCACAGCACGATATCCACACGCTCACCGCCCAATTCGCCCGACACTGCCTGGACGCGCGAACCGCGCATGCCAATGCAAGCACCTTGCGGGTCGATGCGCTTGTCCTTGGAGCGGACCGCGATCTTGGCGCGCGAACCCGGGTCGCGGGACGCGGCCATGACTTCGATCAGGCCTTCGGCAATTTCCGGCACTTCAATACGGAACAGCTCGATCAACATTTCCGGCGCGGTACGCGACAGGATCAGTTGAGGGCCACGGTTCTCAGTGCGGATTTCCTTGAGCAGCGCACGCAAACGCACGCCAACACGGAAGGTTTCGCGGGAAATGATGTCTTCACGGGCCAGCAACGCTTCAGCGTTGTTACCCAGGTCGACGATCACGTTGTCGCGGGTCACTTTCTTCACGGTGCCGGAGATGATTTCCCCCAGGCGCTCGCGATAGGCGTCAACGACTTGAGCGCGCTCGGCTTCGCGGACCTTTTGCACGATGACTTGCTTGGCAGTCTGTGCAGCGATGCGGCCGAACTCGATGGACTCGATCTTTTCCTCGACGACGTCACCCACCTGGGCGCCCGGATGCGTTTGCGCAACCTTGCTTGGCCAGGTTTCGATGGCCGGATCATCAAGATCGGCTTCTTCGACGACCGTCCAGCGACGGAAAGTCTCATAGGCTCCGGTGTGGCGGTTGATTTCCACACGCAGATCAACTTCGTCTTCAAAACGCTTTTTGGTAGCAGTGGCCAGGGCCAGCTCCAGCGCTTCAAAAATCACGTTAGCCGGTACGCCCTTTTCATTGGATACCGACTCAACAACCAGCAGTACTTCTTTGCTCATCGTACGCCTCGCCTTTCGCAAGCCATTGGATCCGCGGGATCCGCAGTTTCTGGCACGTCTCAGTCAAAACTGGGAATAATGTTGGCCTTGTCGATCATATCGATCGGCAACAGGAACTCGTGGTCGTCTACCTGCACCACTACATCCTGTTCTTCTACACCGCGCAGAAGGCCCTGAAAGTTGCGTCGCCCTTCAAAGGGAGATCGCAGCTTGATCTTCACTTGTTCACCGACATATTTAGCAAACTGCTCAATAGTGAACAGTGGGCGTTCCATGCCTGGCGAGGAAACTTCGAGGGTGTATTCAACGGCAATTGGATCTTCAACATCCAGCACACCGCTGATCTGACGGCTGACGATGGCACAATCGTCCACCAGCACACCGCCCTCTTTATCGATATAAACGCGCAACATTGAGTGGCGACCTTGAGCCGAAAACTCAATACCCCAGCATTCATAGCCTAGGGCCACGACCACCGGGGCCAGCAAGGCCTGCAACTCTTCTAGCTTGCTCGACACCTGAACCCCCTCGTGCATGTATGTGCATGCTGTGCAAAATAAAAAAATGGGCGAAACGCCCATCCTTGAAACGCCGTCGAACAGCGGCGTTGAAAGTGTCCAGCTAACAAAAAGCCCCTTAAAAGGGGCTCCGCTAAAACTGGTTGCGGGGGCCGGATTTGAACCGACGACCTTCGGGTTATGAGCCCGACGAGCTACCAGACTGCTCCACCCCGCGACAAAGCTGGGGCGGAAGTATACGACCGATCCCTTACAGGGTCAATGTAACCTTCCACCTACAAGAAAGCCCGCAACAGCGGGCTCTCCTGATAATTGGTACCGAGAAGGGGACTCGAACCCCTACACCCTATGGGCACAACCACCTCAAGGTTGCGTGTCTACCAATTCCACCACCTCGGCAATACAGCGTTTACAACCCTTCTTACTTCTGCTCTTGAGCTGGAGGCACGTCAGTCGCTGGAGTAGCCGACTTTTGCTCTTGAAGCACCGGGACATCATCAGAAGCCGGTTTTGCTTTTGGCACTTCCAACACTGCTGGATTTGGGAGACCTACTTGAGTAAGCACATGAGCTTTCTCTTTAGCAAAGTAACCTAACCCCAAGCTGGTTATGAAGAAACCGGCGGCAAGTATAGCAGTAAACTTACTAAGAAAGGTAGAGGAACCTTGGCTTCCGAACACAGTATTTGAAGCACCTGCACCGAAAGACGCACCAGCATCCGCACCTTTACCCTGTTGCAGCAAAACCAGAGCGACGACGCTCAGAGCAGCCAACAGATGAAAAACGACTACGACTGTTTCCAGCATTTTTTCAGTTTCCCGCGGCGCGACAGATCGCACCGAACTCATCTGCATTCAGGGAAGCTCCACCAATGAGCCCCCCATCGATATCCGGCATGCCGAACAGTTCGACCGCATTGGCCGCCTTCACGCTGCCGCCGTATAGAAGACGCACACCTTGTGCGACTTCAGAATTCTCTGCCGCCAACTGCGCGCGGATGGCTGCGTGCACATCCTGCGCCTGTTGCGGTGTAGCAGTCAGCCCGGTGCCAATGGCCCAGACCGGCTCGTAAGCAATGACTGCCTTTGCAAACGCACCAACACCCAACTCCTCAATGATACTGCCTAGCTGACGCGAGACAACTTCAAGAGTCTTGCCCGATTCCCGCTGCTCCAGGGTCTCCCCTATGCACAACACCGGAATCAAGCCACAAGCCTGTGCCGCTGCGAACTTACGATTGAGTGTCCCATCACGCTCGCCCATCATCTGACGGCGCTCGGAGTGCCCGACAAGCACATAGGAACAACCCGCATCGACCAACTGACTCGGCGAAATCTCACCGGTCAACGCACCTTGCATTGGCTCCACTGCGGAGTTCTGCGCGCCGACCTGAATCGACTTGCCTTTCAAGCCTTCAACCACTTGGTTGATATGCAAGCAAGGCGGGAACACCGCAACATCAACACCGCTCGGCAAGGCCAAGTGACGAAGGCCATTGATCAGCTCAGCGACACTGGCGCGGGTACCGTGCATCTTCCAGTTACCAGCTACCATAGTGCGACGCATGCTGTACCTCGTCGGTCAAAGTGGGCGCAGATGTTACCCAACCACATCATCACTGGCAAGCCGAATTCAGGCGCAAACTTCAGTTACCAGTTTTGCCAGCTCTTCGGCATAGCCGCGAACCTGTGTTTCGTCGTCGCCTTCGACCATCACGCGCACCAAAGGCTCGGTTCCCGACTTGCGCAGCAAGACCCGGCCACGCCCCGCCATGGCGACGGTCACGCGCTCACAGGCTTCCTTGATCGCCGGGTGCTCGATAGGGTTTTCACCCCCCGAGAAACGTACATTGAGCAACACCTGCGGGCACTTGCGCAGTGCCTGGCGTGTCTGGGCCAGGCTTTCTTCACGGCGGCGCAGGGCCAACAGCACCTGCAGCGCCGCGATGATCGCATCACCGGTAGTCGTATGCTGGAAGCACACGACATGCCCCGAATTCTCACCGCCTATCTGCCAGTTACGCTCCAGCAGCTCGGCAATCACGTAGCGGTCGCCCACATTGGCGCGCACGAACGGAATGCCCAGGTCGGCCAGGGCCAGCTCCAGCCCCAGGTTGCTCATCAGGGTGCCGACGACACCGCCTTGCAGTTTGTTGCGCTCATGCAGGTCGCGGGCAATGATGAACAACAGGTCGTCACCGTCGACGATGGCACCGGTATGATCGACCATCAGCACCCGGTCACCGTCGCCATCGAAGGCAATACCCAGGTCCGCGTGCTCGGCCAATACCGCTGCCTGCAATTGCCCCATATGGGTCGAACCGCAGTTATCGTTGATGTTCAGGCCATTGGGCTGGGCCGACAGCACGGTCACCTCGGCGCCCAGTTCCTTGAACACGCTGGGGGCAACCTTGTAGGTCGCGCCGTGGGCACAGTCGATGACCACCTTGAGCCCGGCAAAATTGGTGCTGGTAGGCACGCTGCTTTTGCAAAACTCGATATAACGCCCCGAAGCGTCGTTGATCCGCGAAACCTTGCCCAGCTTGCTCGACTCGACGACCGTCATCGGCGCATCCAGCAGCTCTTCGATCATGTGTTCGATCGCGTCCGGCAGCTTGGTGCCCTGGCCCGAGAAGAACTTGATGCCATTGTCATCATGGGGATTGTGCGAAGCGCTGATCACAATACCGGCTTCAGCGTGAAAGGTACGCGTCAGGTAAGCGATCGCCGGCGTCGGCATCGGCCCCAGCAACATCACATCCGCCCCGGCAGCGGAAAGGCCCGCCTCCAGCGCAGACTCGAACATATAGCCTGAAATCCGCGTGTCCTTGCCGACCAGGATGCGGCATGCACCCATGCTGCGGAAGGCCATGCCGGCCGCCCAGCCCAGCTTGAGCATAAAGTCTGGAGTGATCGGGAACTCGCCGACCCGACCACGAATACCGTCGGTGCCAAAATATTTTTTAGTCATAAGTGCTCCATCATTCTTATTCGGCTGATTCTACCGCTTCGATCATCCGTACGACGTCAACCGTCTCGGCCACATCATGCACCCGCAGAATGCGCGCGCCCTTGGCAACGGCCAGCGCCGCCAGGGCCAGGCCGCCATGCAGGCGCTCACCCACGGGACGATTCAGGGCCATGCCTATCATGCTCTTGCGCGACACCCCAACCAACAGGGGGCGACCAAGGGCATGCAGCGATTCCATATGTTTGAACAGGCTTAGGTTGTGCTGCAGGGTCTTGGCAAAACCAAACCCCGGATCCAGGATGATCCGCTCAGGCGCGATTCCCGCCGCGGCGCATTGGGCCATGCGCCCTGCAAGAAATTCCGTCACGTCTTCAACCAGGTTGTCGTAGTGCGGAGCGTCCTGCATCGTCCCCGGCTCGCCGAGCATATGCATCAGGCACACAGGCAACCCGGTGGCCGCGGCAGCATCCAGCGCACCGTCGCGCTGCAGTGAGCGCACGTCGTTGATCAACCCGGCCCCAAGCCGCGCTGTTTCGCGCATGACAGCCGGCGTCGAGGTGTCTACCGAAATGATGACATCCAGCTCACGGTGGATCCGCTCGACAATCGGTGCAACACGCTCCATCTCCTCCAACGGGGAAACAGCACGCGCGCCAGGCCGGGTCGATTCGCCACCGACATCGATGATGGTCGCACCCGCAGCCACCATCGCTTGGGCATGGCGCATGGCCGCATCCCGCTGGCTGAAGCGACCACCGTCAGAAAAGGAGTCAGGGGTGATATTAAGAATGCCCATAACGTGAGTACGGGCCAAATCAAGAACCCGGCTGCCGCAAGGCAACCGGGTAGAGGGCAACACAGAAGTCATTTCAAGCCTTAAAGGTCGGCAGCCGGGCCGCCGATTGGGGTTTCCGGGCGTTCGTTCTGTACCACAGGCGGCGTGCCTGAAGTACCCGAACCGCCTTCCCAATCACGAGGCTCGCGAGGCGTACGGCCAGCCATGATGTCGTCGATCTGCTCGGCATCGATGGTCTCGTACTTCATCAAGGCGTCAGCCATGGCGTCGAGCTTGTCACGGTTATCGGTAAGGATCTGCTTGGCCGTGCCGTAGCACTGGTCAATGATGCTGCGCACTTCAGAGTCGATCAGCTTGGCCGTCTCGCCAGAGAAGCTGGCACCTTGACCGCCACCGCCACGCCCCAGGAACACTTCGCCTTCTTCCTCGGCATACATCAGCGGCCCGAGCTTTTCCGACAGCCCCCACTTGGTGACCATATTCCGGGCAATCTGGCTGGCACGCATGAT
Source organism: Pseudomonas sp. GW821-FHT01D09 (assembly GCF_059422465.1). Lineage (NCBI taxonomy): Bacteria > Pseudomonadati > Pseudomonadota > Gammaproteobacteria > Pseudomonadales > Pseudomonadaceae > Pseudomonas > Pseudomonas sp. GW821-FHT01D09. Next base: position 80,929 of record NZ_JBWKWY010000014.1, on the reverse strand, counting down.
GTCGTTGGAAGCACCGGTGGTCACACCGTCAAAGCCCAGGGTCATCTCTTCAGCGATACGGCCGCCGTACAGCGAGCAGATCTGGCTGATCAGGGCGCGCTTGGAGAGGCTGTAGCGATCCTCTTCCGGCAGGAACATGGTGACACCCAGCGCCCGGCCACGCGGAATGATCGACACCTTGTAGACCGGGTCATGCTCAGGCACGACGCGACCGACAATGGCATGACCAGCTTCGTGGTAAGCGGTGTTCTGCTTCTCTTTCTCGGACATAACCATGGATTTGCGCTCGGCGCCCATCATGATCTTGTCCTTGGCCAGCTCGAATTCCTTCATCTCGACAATACGCTTACCGGTACGGGCCGCGAACAGCGAGGCCTCGTTCACCAGGTTGGCCAGGTCGGCACCGGAGAACCCAGGGGTCCCACGGGCAATCACGCCTGGAGCCACGTCATCGCCCATTGGCACTTTGCGCATATGGACCTTGAGAATCTGCTCACGGCCACGAATATCTGGCAAGCCCACCACCACCTGGCGGTCGAAACGACCCGGACGCAGCAGCGCCGGGTCAAGTACGTCAGGACGGTTGGTGGCGGCAATCACGATGATGCCGTCGTTCATTTCAAAGCCGTCCATCTCCACCAGCAACTGGTTGAGAGTCTGCTCACGCTCGTCGTGACCACCGCCCATGCCAGCACCACGATGGCGACCAACGGCGTCGATTTCGTCGATAAAGATGATGCACGGCGCGTGCTTCTTGGCCTGCTCGAACATGTCACGCACACGGCTGGCACCCACGCCGACGAACATCTCGACGAAGTCGGAACCGGAAATGGTGAAGAACGGCACCTTGGCTTCGCCGGCAATCGCCTTGGCCAGCAAGGTTTTACCAGTACCCGGAGGACCAACCATCAGTACACCGCGAGGAATACGACCACCCAGGCGCTGGAACTTGCCCGGATCACGCAGGAACTCGACCAGTTCGCCGACTTCTTCCTTGGCTTCGTCGCAACCGGCAACGTCAGCCAGGGTGGTCTTGACCTGATCTTCGGAAAGCAGGCGTGCCTTGCTCTTGCCGAAGCTCATCGGCCCGCCCTTGCCCCCCGCACCGCCTTGCATCTGGCGCATGAAGAACATGAACACGGCAATAATCACCAGGATCGGGAAACTGGCCACCAGGAGCTGGGTCCAGATGCTCTGTTGCTCAGGCTGCTTGCCCTCGACGACCACCTTGTTGTCCACCAAGTCGCCGATCAGACCGTTGTCCTGGATCGCCGGACGAATGGTCTTGAAGCTGTCGCCATCAGTGCGCTTGCCGGTGATCACGTAGCCATCAACCGCCACGCGCTCGACCTTGCCATCCTTAACTTGCTGGATGAAGTCGGAATAGTTGAGGGTCTGCGGCTCGTTAGGGCTGGAGAAGTTGTTCATCACCGTCACCAGGACAGCCGCGATGATCAACCACAGGATCAGATTCTTTGCCATATCGTTCAATTAACTACCCTCTGAAGCAAGCTCCGCTACTGGCGCGCGCTTCGCATGATATTCACCGGCCTAACTTACTACATTACCTACAACTCTGGCAGGCGCCGTCTGTAACCCTTTGTGAAACTTTGACTACACAATATTCGTAAAGCTTCGTGACGAAAGCGATTTAAAAAAACCTATCGCCTACCTCGAATTTCTCAAAAACGCTCTTCGCTCGCAGCGCCCTCGACACCGCGGAAGCCGCGGCACAACAAATACTGCTCCCTGGATCTGTCCCGGGAGGAGTCAGGCTTGCGCGTCTGCACCTTGTCGAACAACTTGCGAATGTTCTTGTGGTACTCGTCAAAACCTTCGCCCTGGAAGACCTTCACAAGGAAATCTCCACCCGGACGCAAAACCCGACCTGCCAAATCCAGCGCCAATTCACAGAGGAACATCGCGCGCGGCATATCGACGGCCGGTAATCCACTCATATTGGGGGCCATGTCGGAAATCACAAGGTCTACTTGCGAATTTCCTACCGCCTCAAGGATCTGCGCAAGTACGGCGTCCTGGGTGAAGTCACCATGAACAAAGGTCACATCCGGGATACTGTCCATTTCCAGGATGTCGGACGCGATCAGACGCCCCTGCCCACCAATCAGACGACTGGTCACCTGGGACCAACCACCCGGGGCGGCACCCAGGTCAATAACGCTCATGCCCGGGCGGATCAACTTGTCCTTGTCCTGGATCTCCAGCAGCTTATAACTGGCCCGTGAACGATAGCCGTCCTTCTGCGCCTTTTTGACGTAAGGATCGTTGAAATGCTCTTGCAGCCACTTAAGGCTAGTTTTGGAACGGGCCACAGGCCACCTCGAAAATAAAACGGGTCGTGATTAACTGGGCGGTCCCGGACTCGCTCGGGTAAACTGGCCGCCGCTTTTTACAAGATCAGACGCAGGGGTCAGATTATGCCGCTCACTCAAGAGCAGAAGAAACAGTACAAATCCATTGGCCACCATCTGAAACCAGTTCTGATTGTGGCAGACAACGGTTTGACTGAAGGTGTGTTAGCCGAACTTGAACGCGCATTAGGCGATCACGAGCTGATCAAGATCAAGGTCAACATCCTTGATCGCGAAGCACGCCTGGCCGCCATTGCAGAACTGTGCAAGGCGGGCAAGGCGGACCTGGTTCAGGTCATCGGCAAGATGGCGCTGCTGTATCGCAAGAATTTCAGCGCCAACAAGCAACTGTCGAACGTTCATCGCTTCAAATGATTCAAGGGTCACGGGCGTGCTTCGCGCGCCCCGCCACTCCATCCCGGCGCCGGCTGTACCACCAGCACCAAGCCAGAAAACCCTAGCACAAGATAGCTGAACAGCTGCCAGCGCAACGCTTCCGGCAGCAGCATGCGTACCACGCAATACATTGCGCACGCATACAGCGCCATCAACAGCAGTTGCCCACGCATATCCCGCCACAAACTTCCCAAGCCTTCGGCCTTGACCAGCACCAATGCCTGGAGCGTCACGCACGCCGCCGCAAATCCCACCAGCAGCGCACTCAATAATCCGCCGATCTCATCGATCAGCAACGGGGCCAGGCCAATCATGCCCAGCACCGGCAATACACCCAGATGCAACAGCCACAGCCCGCCGACCCAGAGCATCTGGGCCAGCTGCCAAAGCACGGCGCCCACGCGAAGCGGGCGCCGCCGTTCAGATGTGACGAACTTCGACAATCTCGTACTCGATCACGCCACCCGGCGTCTTGACGGCCACCACATCCCCTTCTTCCTTGGCGATCAAGGCGCGGGCCAGCGGCGAACCGACGGAGATCTTGCCGAGCTTGAAGTCAGCCTCGTCCTCACCCACGATGTGGTAAGTCACGCTTTCATCCGTCTCGACGTTGGCGATTTCCACCGTCGTGCCGAAAATCACCTTGCCGGTCTTGGGGATGGTCGTGACATCGATGATCACCGCATTCTGCATGCGCCCCTCGATATCACGGATCCGCGCCTCGACCATACCCTGCTGCTCACGGGCAGCGTGGTATTCGGCGTTTTCCTTCAAGTCACCCAACTCACGGGCCGTACCGATGTCCTGGCTCAGCTTTGGACGTACGACCTTGGTCAGGTGAGCGTGCTCCTCTTCCAGGGCCTTGGCGCCCTGGACAGTCATAGGGTATTTGATCATGCCTTCAATCCTGCGTGTAGATCCTGCAAGCGACGCACGGTCTTTTCCGGACCGAACTTGAGCGCTTCACAGATGGCTTCGCCAGCAGCAATGGTGGTGGTGCAGTAGATCTTGTGCTGCAAAGCGTTACGACGAATGGAGTAGGAGTCCGCGATCGACTGACGACCTTCAGTGGTGTTGATGATCAGGGTGACTTCGTCATTCTTGATCATATCGACCACGTGTGGACGGCCTTCCGTTACCTTGTTCACGCGACGCACTTTCAGGCCAGCCGCTTCAATCAGCTTGGCGGTCCCGGCAGTGGCCACGACTTCAAAGCCCAAGTTGATCAGATCACGGGCCACACCTGCAACCAGCGGCTTGTCATCATCACGCACGCTGATAAACGCAGTACCGCCGGTCGGCAGCACTTCGCTGGCGCCCATCTGGGCCTTGGCGAATGCTTCACCGAAGGTATCGCCCACGCCCATCACTTCACCGGTGGACTTCATCTCCGGGCCCAGGATCGGGTCCACGCCAGGGAATTTGGCGAATGGGAACACCGCCTCTTTCACACTGTAGAAGTTCGGAATAATTTCCTTGGTGAAGCCGATTTCCTTCAAGGTCTTACCGGCCATCACACGGGCGGCAATCATCGCCAGGGACACGCCGATGCACTTGGAAACAAACGGTACGGTACGCGAAGCACGTGGGTTGACTTCGATGACGTAGATGTCTTCGCCTTGCAGCGCCAACTGTACGTTCATCAGGCCGACCACACCCAGTTCCAGGGCCATTTTCTTGACCTGCTCGCGCATCTCATCCTGGATGTGCAGCGGCAGCGAGTACGGCGGCAGGGAGCACGCGGAGTCGCCGGAGTGAACACCCGCCTGCTCGATGTGCTGCATGATCGCGCCGATCACCACGTCGGTGCCGTCGCAGACCGCATCCACGTCCATCTCGATGGCGCAGTTGAGGAAGTGGTCCAGCAGCACCGGGCTGTCGTTGGACACTTTCACCGCATCACGCAGGTAGCGCTTGAGTTCGTCTTCTTCGTAGACGATCTCCATCGCCCGGCCGCCCAGCACGTAGGACGGACGCACCACCAGCGGGTAGCCGATCTTGCTGGCTGCACGGATGGCTTCGTCTTCGCTGCGCACGGTAGCGTTTGGCGGCTGGCGCAGGTTCAGGCGCTCGACCATTTGCTGGAAGCGCTCACGGTCTTCGGCACGGTCGATGGCGTCAGGGCTGGTACCGATGATCGGCACGCCGGCCGCTTCCAGGGCACGCGCCAGTTTCAGCGGGGTTTGCCCGCCGTACTGCACGATCACGCCTTTTGGCTTCTCGACGCGACAGATTTCCAGCACGTCTTCCAGGGTTACCGGCTCGAAGTACAGGCGGTCGGAAGTGTCGTAGTCAGTGGAAACAGTTTCCGGGTTGCAGTTGACCATGATGGTCTCGTACCCGTCTTCGCGCAGGGCGAGGGCGGCGTGTACGCAGCAGTAGTCGAACTCGATACCCTGGCCGATACGGTTTGGACCACCGCCGAGGATGATGATCTTGTCGCGGCCCGACGGCGCGGCTTCGCACTCTTGCTCGTAGGTGGAGTACAGGTACGCGGTGTCGGTGGCGAACTCTGCGGCGCACGTGTCAACGCGCTTGTAGACCGGGAAGATATCCAGCTTGTGGCGGTGGGTGCGCAGGTTTTTCTCGGTCACGCCCAGCAGCTTGGCCAGACGCTGGTCGGAGAAGCCTTTGCGCTTGAGGCGGAACATCAGGTCGCGGTCGATCGAGGAAAGACCCAGGGTCTTGACCTTCTCTTCTTCCTTGATCAGATCTTCGATCTGCACCAGGAACCACGGATCAATCATGTTCATGCCGAAGATGTCTTCGACGGTCATGCCCGCGCGGAAGGCATCAGCCACGTACCAGATACGCTCGGCGCCCGGCACCGTCAGCTCGCGCTTGAGGATGCTCATGCTTTCCGGGTTGCTCAGGTCGAGTTTCTCGTCCAGGCCGCAAACGCCCACTTCCAGGCCGCGCAGGGCTTTCTGCAGGGACTCCTGGAAGGTCCGGCCGATGGCCATGACTTCACCGACCGACTTCATCTGAGTGGTCAGGCGGGCGTCGGCTTTCGGGAACTTCTCGAAAGCGAAGCGTGGCAGCTTAGTGACGACGTAGTCGATCGACGGCTCGAAGGACGCCGGCGTAGCACCGCCAGTGATTTCGTTTTGCAGCTCGTCCAAGGTGTAACCGATCGCCAGCTTGGCAGCGATGCGTGCAATCGGGAAGCCGGTAGCTTTTGATGCCAGCGCCGAAGAACGCGATACACGCGGATTCATCTCGATCACGACCATGCGGCCGGTGTCCGGGCAGATACCGAACTGAACGTTGGAACCGCCGGTTTCAACGCCGATCTCACGCAGTACCGCCAACGAGGCGTTACGCATGATCTGGTATTCCTTGTCCGTCAGGGTTTGCGCAGGAGCCACGGTGATCGAGTCACCGGTGTGCACGCCCATCGGGTCGAAGTTTTCGATCGAGCAGACGATGATGCAGTTGTCCTTTTTATCGCGGACAACTTCCATCTCGTACTCTTTCCAGCCGATCAGGGATTCGTCGATCAGCAGCTCTTTGGTCGGCGACAGATCCAGACCGCGCGCGCAGATTTCCTCGAACTCTTCACGGTTGTAAGCGATACCACCGCCGGTGCCGCCCATGGTGAAGGACGGACGGATAATGCACGGGAAGCCCAGTTTTTCGAGAACCGCGTTGGCCTCTTCCATACTGTGGGCGATACCCGAGCGCGGGCAATCGAGGCCGATCGACTTCATGGCCTTGTCGAAACGCGAACGGTCTTCAGCCTTGTCGATGGTGTCGGCATTGGCGCCGATCATTTCTACGCCAAACTTTTCCAGGACGCCTTCGCGCTCCAGGTCCAGGGCGCAGTTCAATGCAGTCTGGCCACCCATGGTCGGCAGCAGTGCGTCCGGACGCTCTTTCTCGATGATCTTGGCAACGGTCTGCCATTTGATCGGTTCGATGTAGGTGGCGTCGGCCATGTCCGGGTCGGTCATGATGGTGGCCGGGTTGGAGTTCACCAGGATGACGCGGTAACCCTCTTCGCGCAGGGCCTTGCAGGCCTGGGCGCCGGAGTAGTCGAATTCGCAGGCCTGGCCGATAACGATCGGGCCAGCGCCGAGAATCAGGATGCTTTTTATGTCTGTACGTTTTGGCATGGGTTTGTCACTCAAATCCGCAGGTCAGTCGGCAAGCCGTCTTGAACAATCTTTGAAGAGCCTGCGGGGGCCACCGAGATTCGGGGCCGCCCGCAAGCCACTCAGTCAGCGTCGCTTGGCCATCTCATTGATGAAGCGGTCGAACAGCGGCGCTACGTCGTTCGGGCCCGGGCTCGCTTCAGGGTGGCCCTGGAAGCTGAACGCGCTCTTGTCGGTGCGCTCGATACCCTGCAGGGAACCGTCGAACAGCGATTTGTGAATGGCGCGCACGTTGGCCGGCAAGGTGGCTTCATCCACCGCAAAACCGTGGTTCTGGCTGGTGATCATCACCACGCCCGTGTCCAGGTCTTGTACCGGATGGTTGGCACCGTGATGGCCATGACCCATTTTCAGGGTCTTGGCGCCGGAGGCCAGGGCCAGCAGCTGGTGACCGAGGCAGATACCGAACACCGGGATCTCGGTGTCCAGCACGCCCTTGATGGCTTTGATCGCGTAGTCGCATGGCTCAGGGTCACCCGGGCCGTTGGACAGGAACACACCATCCGGTTGCAGGGCAAGTACGTCGGCGGCCGGAGTTTGCGCCGGCACCACGGTCACGCGGCAACCGCGCTCGACCAGCATACGCAGGATGTTGTACTTCACGCCGTAGTCATAAGCGACCACATGGTAAGGCAGCTCACTGGCTTCAATAGTCGCGTGGCTGTCGGTCTTCAAGTCCCAGACAGTGGAGCGCCATTCGTACTGCTCTTTGGTGCTGACGACTTTAGCCAGGTCCATGCCTTTCAGGCCGGGGAAGCCCTGCGCTGCAGCAATCGCCGCGTCTTCGCTAATATTGTCACCCACCATGATGCAGCCGTTCTGCGAGCCTTTTTCCCGCAGGATGCGCGTGAGGCGACGCGTATCGATACCGGCAATCGCCACCACATTGTTGGCTTTCAGGTAATCGGACAGCGACATCGTGTTACGCCAGTTGCTCGCAACCAGTGGCAGGTCACGAATCACCAGACCGGCCGACCAGACACGATCAGACTCGACGTCTTCCGGCGTAGTACCGGTGTTGCCGATGTGCGGATAGGTCAGGGTAACGATCTGCTGGGCGTAGGAAGGATCGGTAAGGATTTCCTGATAGCCGGTCATGGCAGTGTTGAACACCACCTCTCCAACGGTCTGACCGTCGGCTCCAATGGCTTCGCCGCGAAAAATGCTGCCATCAGCAAGGGCGAGTATGGCTGGCTTAGTCAAGAAGACCTCCCGTAAATAAAGCCTGAAAGGGCGATCGCAGGTTGTAAAAAAGCGGAGTGACGTATGGACACGTCACCCCGCTTCTTCACTGAATTATTCTGCGCGCTTTTAGTGGACACACTAAAGCTGTAGCTTACAGAAAAAGGCTATTTTGGTCCACCGCTAAAGAGCCTAAAAGGCAGGAGAATGCGACAGGACGTCGCTTAGCGGGTAAAAACGGGGCCCTAGAGTAATACCCAGGGCCCGTTTTTGCTACTGATTAACGCAGATCCAGCACGTCTTGCATGTCATAGAGGCCCGCTTCGCGGCCCTCCAGCCACAATGCGGCGCGCACTGCGCCCTTGGCGAAGGTCATGCGGCTGGAGGCCTTGTGGGCAATCTCCAGGCGCTCACCTTCGGCAGCAAACAGCACCGTGTGGTCGCCCACCACGTCACCGCCGCGCACGGTAGCAAAGCCAATGGTTTCACGCTCGCGCGCGCCGGTATGACCTTCGCGGCCATACACCGCGACTTTCGACAGGTCGCGCCCCAAGGCATCGGCAATCACTTCCCCCATACGCATGGCCGTCCCCGATGGCGCATCGACCTTGTGCCGGTGATGGGCCTCGATGATCTCGATATCCGCCTCATCACCCAGCACCCGCGCCGCCATGTCGAGCAACTTCAGCGACAGGTTGACGCCCACACTGAAGTTGGCGGCAAACACGATAGGAATATCCTGGCCCGCCGCGACGAGCAATTGCTTCTGCTCGGCACTCAGGCCGGTGGTGCCAATCACCATGGCCTTGCCCGCTTTGCGGCAGAACGCCAAGTTTTTCAGCATCACGTCTGGCAGGGTGAAGTCGATCAACACATCGAACTCTTCAACCACTTGCTCCAGGCTGCCGGACAACGCCACACCGATGCGCCCCAACGAGGCCAACTCACCCACATCGGCGCCGATCAGCGTACTGCCCGGGCGTACGATCGCCGCCGTCAGGCCCGACAGAGGCGAGCGCTGCTGCACCGCCTCCACCAGGTTCTTGCCCATGCGCCCGGCGGCGCCCATCACTGCTATACGTCGCATATCCAGGTCCTTACAGGTCGCCGAAGAAGCGCTTCACGCCTTCAAACCAACCAGCGGTCTTGGGTGAATGGGAGCCATCACCGTCCAGCGAACTGCGCAACTCTTCGAGCAACTCACGCTGGCGACGATCCAGGTTGACCGGGGTCTCGACGGCCACACGGCACATCAAGTCGCCCGCACCGCCGCCACGCACCGGTGCAACACCTTTGCCACGGATCCGGAACTGCTTGCCGGTCTGCGTCCCCTCAGGGATCTTCAGCTTGACCCGACCATCGAGAGTCGGAATCTCCAACTCGCCGCCCAGGGCCGCATCGACAAAGCTGATCGGCACTTCGCAGAACAGGTGCTTGCCGTCGCGCTGGAAGATCGAGTGCTCGCGCACATTGATCACCACGTACAGGTCGCCCGTCGGGCCACCCTGCGTACCCGCCTCGCCCTCGCCCGACAACCGGATGCGGTCGCCGGTATCGACACCCGCCGGCACTTTCACCGACAAGGTCTTGTACTCTTCGACACGCCCCTCGCCATGGCAGGAATCGCACGGATCGGAAATGATCTTGCCCTGGCCATGGCAACGCGGGCAGGTCTGCTGCACCGAGAAGAAGCCCTGCTGCATGCGCACCTGGCCGATACCGCCACAGGTCGGGCAAGTGATCGGCGAAGAGCCCTTCTTGGCACCCGAACCGTCGCAAGGCTTGCAGTTGACCAGCGTCGGCACGCGGATATTGACGCTGGTGCCGCGCACGGCTTCTTCCAGGTTCAGCTCCAGGGTGTAGCGCAAGTCGCTGCCACGCTGGGCACCGCCGCGCTGACCGCCGCGACCGCCACCAAAGAAGTCGCTGAATACATCGCCGAAGATATCGGAGAAATTCTGCCCGCCAAAGCCGGCACCGCCACCCCCCATGCTCGGATCGACACCGGCATGGCCATACTGGTCGTAGGCTGCACGCTTGTTCGGGTCACACAAGCATTCGTAGGCCTCATTGGCCTCTTTGAACATTTCCTCGGATTCTTTGTTATCCGGGTTACGGTCCGGGTGGTGCTTCATCGCCAGGCGACGGTAGGCCTTCTTCAGGTCCGCCTCGCTGGAGCCGCGCTCCACACCCAACACTTCGTAATAGTCACGCTTTGCCATAAGTCTTTGCACTCTTAAGGACGTCCGGCAAAACCCTCCTGAGCCTGCCAAACTCGTTGAGCCCCAATACAGGCCCGGACCCAACTCACGTCAAATTCAACGATCCTGGTCTTTACTGCTTTCAGCCGAGACCCAGCTAAAAACGCGGTGACTGTCGATCGCAAAGCAGGAGCATTCCCGATCACACCGCCAGCATCCGAACCTTGTCGCATGCTGTAAAAATTCCCGTACCCCAGACACGCCAACGCGGGAGCAAGCTCCCGCGCGGCGACATCCTACCAGTCACCGCTTGATAGCGGTCAACCGGGCGACCAACTTACTTCTTGTCTGTAACGTCTTCAAACTCGGCATCGACAACGTCGTCGTGCTTGGCTTCAGGTTCTGCCTGTTGCGCAGCACCGTCAGCTGGCTGGCCTTGCTCGGCGTACATTTTCTGAGCCACTGGCGCGGAGACTTTCGACAGTTCCTCAACCTTGGCTTCGATGGTGGCCTTGTCATCGCCTTTAACGGCGGCTTCCAGGGCAACCACGGCGGCTTCGATTGCGGCCTTCTCTTCAGCCGTCACTTTATCGCCAGCATCCGCGATCATTTTGCGTGTCGAGTGAACCAGTGCATCACCCTGGTTGCGGGCAGCGGCCAGTTCTTCAAACTTGCGATCTTCCTCGGCGTTCTTTTCAGCATCGTTGATCATCTGCTGAATTTCTTCCTCGGACAGGCCGGAGTTGGCCTTGATCACGATCGACTGGGTCTTGCCGGTGGCCTTGTCCTTGGCGCCTACGTGCAGAATGCCGTTGGCGTCGATGTCGAAGGTCACTTCAATCTGTGGCACGCCACGTGGTGCTGGTGGAATCTCGGCCAGGTCGAACTTGCCCAAAGACTTGTTCTGCGCAGCCTGCTTACGCTCACCCTGCAGCACGTGAATGGTCACTGCGCCCTGGTTGTCATCGGCAGTCGAGAACACTTGCGATTTCTTGGTAGGAATCGTGGTGTTTTTCTCGATCAGCGCGGTCATCACGCCGCCCATGGTTTCGATACCCAGGGTCAGCGGGCTGACGTCCAGCAGCAGCACGTCTTTCACGTCGCCAGCCAATACCGCACCCTGGATGGCTGCACCCATGGCAACCGCTTCGTCCGGGTTCACATCTTTACGCGCTTCTTTACCGAAGAACTCGGTGACCTTCTGCTGCACCAGCGGCATACGGGTCTGACCGCCCACCAGGATCACGTCGTTGATCGCGCTAACGTCGATACCCGAATCTTTCAGGGCAATGCGGCAAGGTTCGATGGTGCGTTGAACCAGGTCTTCAACCAGCGATTCCAGCTTGGCGCGCGAAATCTTCACGTTCAAGTGCTTAGGACCGGTAGCATCTGCGGTGATGTACGGCAGGTTCACGTCGGTCGAATTGCTCGAAGACAGCTCGATCTTGGCTTTTTCAGCGGCTTCTTTCAGGCGCTGCATCGCCAGCGGGTCACCCTTGAGGTTCATGCCGCTTTCTTTCTTGAATTCGTCAACGAGGTAGTCGATCAGACGAATGTCAAAGTCTTCACCGCCCAGGAACGTGTCGCCGTTGGTCGCCAACACTTCAAACTGGTGCTCGCCATCGACTTCAGCGATTTCGATCACGGAAACGTCAAAAGTACCGCCGCCCAGGTCATAAACGATCACGGTGTGGTCGCCCTTGGCCTTGTCCATGCCGTAGGCCAGAGCGGCCGCGGTAGGTTCGTTGATGATGCGTTTTACGTCCAGGCCCGCAATGCGGCCGGCGTCTTTGGTCGCCTGGCGCTGGCTGTCGTTGAAGTAGGCCGGAACGGTGATCACCGCTTCAGTCACAGCTTCACCGAGGTAGTCTTCGGCAGTCTTCTTCATCTTTTTCAAGATTTCAGCCGAGATTTGCGGCGGCGACATTTTCTGGCCGTTCACTTCAACCCAGGCGTCACCGTTGTCGGCCTTGGCGATTTTGTACGGCACCATCTTGATGTCTTTCTGTACGACTTCTTCGTCAAACTTACGACCGATCAAACGCTTCACCGCGTACAGGGTGTTGTGCGGATTGGTCACAGCCTGACGCTTGGCGGACTGGCCTACCAGGATTTCGCCATCGTTGGCGTAAGCCACGATGGAAGGGGTAGTACGTGCGCCTTCGGCGTTCTCAATCACCTTGGAAACGCCGTTTTCCAGCACGGAGACGCAGGAGTTGGTAGTCCCCAGGTCGATACCGATAATTTTGCCCATGATTCACTCTCCCGAAACTTTGGATTTGGTTGCCGCAGCAGTGGTGGCTAACTGCGGTAGCACTTAAACGCTTGACTTATAAATGGGGTCGTTACGAACGATTTCAAGCCTGCTCGTCAATCGACGGCGAAACCGGTGCGGGAGCCTTGCTCACCACCACCATCGCCGGGCGCAACAGGCGACCGTTGAGCTGGTAGCCCTTCTGGAACACTTTCAACACGCTATTGGGCTCAAGGTCAGCATTTTCCTGCATGGCCATGGCCTGGTGATGCTCCGCGTTGAACGGCTCGCCGCCTTGTGGATCGATGGCTTCCAACTGATAACGCTTGAGGGTGTCCTGGAACATTTTCAGGGTCAGCTCGATCCCTTCGCGCATGGCACGGATGTTTTCGTCGTCCGGGCTGGACAGCTCCAGGCCGCGTTCCAGGCTGTCGATGATCGGCAACAGATCACCGGCAAACTTCTCCAGCGCAAACTTGTGGGCCTTTTCTACATCCTGCTCGGCGCGGCGGCGGACGTTCTGCAGATCGGCAGCAACACGCAAAGCCTGATCCTGAGCGCCTGCCAGTTGCTCTTCGAGCACCTGCACACGAGCCGCCAGGTCTTCACCCGCTGCCTGCGAGGCCTGGTTGGCGTCTGGGTTTTGCGTATCCAGCGTCTGTTCGTCAGCCATAATTTTCTCCTTTCAAAATCCTGCACGAACTCAACTCGCGCTTCTGTTCCGGTATATGGGGCCACAATTTCCAGGTTCAAGGGCCGACATACCTCGACTCACACTTTCCCGCACATTCCCCATCGCACTAAAAAAAGCCGTCATCCAAGCAAATTGAGCTAAGTCGCAGGATTGTCAGCACCAAACAAAACACTGTATAAATAACCAGACCTAAAACCCGGGAGCAGCCGTCATGCTGGTTCACCTGTCCGTACATAACTACGCCATTGTCGAGCACCTGGATCTTGAACTGGATCGCGGGATGAGCGTAATCACAGGCGAAACCGGCGCCGGCAAGTCGATCATGCTCGACGCCCTGGGCCTGACCCTGGGTGATCGCGCCGACAGCGGCGTGGTTCGCCCCGGTGCAGACAAGGCCGATATCCTGGCGACCTTTGACCTGGCAGATATCCCGGAAGCCAGCGCCTGGCTTGCCGAGCGCGACCTGGATAACGACGGCCCGTGCATCCTGCGCCGCGTAATCACTGCCGAAGGTCGCTCCCGGGGCTATATCAATGGCACGCCCTGCCCCCTCGGCGACCTGAAAGCCCTTGGCGAGCTGCTGATCGACATCCACAGCCAGCACGAACATCAATCCCTGCTGAAAACCGACACCCACCGCCGCCTCCTGGATGAATACGCCGGTGCCACCGACCTGGCGCGCCAGGTGCAATTGGCTGCACAGCGCTGGCGCCAGACCCGCCAGGAGCTGGAGCGCCTGTCCAATTCCGGCGACGAACAGCGCGCTCGCCACCAACTCCTCAGCTATCAGTTGGAAGAACTGGAAAGCCTGGGCCTGGGCGAAACCGAGCTGGAACAGCTGGAGCAGGAGCACAAGAACCTGACCAATGCCGAAACCCTGCTGGGCATCTGTCGCCAGGTGGTCGAGCAATGCAGCGAAAGTGACTCCGGCAATGTGCTGAATGCGCTGACGGCCAGCCTTAACCGCCTGTCGAGCGTGAACAGCGGCTCGGGGTCACTGAGTGAAGCCACCACCCTGCTGACCAGTGCGCAAATCCAGGTAGAAGAGGCCGTGGGCGAACTGAACCGCTTCCTTGACCACTTCGATGCCGACCCGGCACGCCTGCAAGAGATCGAAGAACGTCTCGACACTATTTATACCCTGGCGCGCAAACATCGGATCCAGCCAACCGAAGTGGCGGCCATGCAGCAAAAGCTGCTGGACGAGATCGAAACCCTGAATGCCAATGATGAATCCATCGAACGCCTGGGCGACGAACTCGCCTCTTTTGCCCGGCATTACCAGGAAAAGGCCCGGGAACTGAGCGACCTGCGGCACCAAGCTGCAACCGGGCTGGCTTGCGCCGTGGAGCAGGAAATCCAACGCTTGGGCATGCCGGGCGGGCGCTTCACCATCGAGTTGCACGCCAATAGCGGCAATGAACTGCAGCCCAACGGCCTGGAGCAGGTCGAACTGCTAGTGAGCGCCAACCCCGGCCAACCTCTCAAGGCACTGGCCAAAGTGGCGTCTGGTGGCGAACTGTCACGGATCAGCCTGGCGATCCAGGTCATTACCGCCCAGACCTCCCGCGTACCGACCCTGGTATTCGACGAAGTGGATGTGGGGATCGGCGGGCCGACCGCAGAAATTGTCGGCCAATTGTTGCGCCGCCTGGGTGAGCGCGGGCAAGTACTGACCGTTACCCACTTGCCACAGGTGGCAGCACAGGGGCATCAACATCTGTTTGTACATAAGGTACGGGGCAGCGACGCGACGCATACAGCCGTGTCCAAGCTGAACAAGACCGAGCGGGTGGAAGAAGTCGCACGCATGCTCGGCGGCATCGACCTGACCAAAGAGTCCCTGGCCCACGCGAAAAAAATGGTGGTGACGGTGAAGGCCTGAGCCCTTTCCACCCCGTTTTTTCCATCGGCAGAAAGCACGAAGGCGACCCTAGGGTCGCCTTCGATCGTTTCGCAGAACGAATCTGCGTAGCTTTCTTACTTTTTCTTACGTATGTACAGAACCAGGTTGTGGTCCACCAAATCGAATCCATGCTCCTCAGCGATCTCATGCTGGAGCTTCTCGATTGCAGGACTGGTGAACTCGATAACCTCATTGGTATCCAGATCAACCATGTGGTCGTGATGACCACCGTCAGCCAGCTCGAAAACCGCATGACCGCCGTCGAAATTATGACGAACCACCAGCCCTGCGGCTTCAAACTGGGTCAGTACACGGTAAACCGTGGCCAGGCCGACGTCCTCGTTAGACTCCATCAGCGCCTTGTAGACATCCTCGGCACTCATGTGGCGCTGCTCGGCGGAATCGAGCATTTGTAGAATCTTGACTCGTGGCAGAGTCACTTTAAGACCGGCTTTGCGTAGTTCGCTATTTTCAACCATGGTTAGCTTTCTCGCGGATGCTGCTTCGCAGCTTCTCTTAATACGGGTATGATCGGCGTTTACGTTGTCCCAGCCAAGATAGTGGAAGTCGCCCACCGATGCAAAACACCAAGCTCTTGCTAACCAGTTTCACCCTTGTGGGACTGCTCGCACTCGCCGGTTGTTCATTCCCCGGGGTTTACAAAATCGACATCCAGCAGGGCAATGTCGTCACGCAGGACATGATAGACCAGTTACGCCCGGGAATGACCCGACGGCAAGTACGGTTTATCATGGGCAATCCCCTGCTGACCGACACATTCCATGCCGATCGCTGGGATTATCTCTATAGCCTGCAGCCTGGAGGCGGGGAACGCCAACAGGAGCGCGTCAGTGTCATCTTCAATGGCAACGACCAGCTCGTCAGCCTTTCCGGTGACTTCATGCCTGGCGTAAGCCGCGATGAAGCCCTGCTGGGCAAGGACAGCGGGACCAGCGTCACTGCGCCAGCGCAGAATGCTGAAAAGCCCAAGTCCGAGGTGCCGGCCAAGCCAGGTTCCTTGCTGGACACGATCCAGAAAGACATCGACAGTGTGGAAACCGTTCCGGTGCCGACGCCAGAACCCCTGGATACAAGCCCGCAATAATTTTCATCGTTCAACAAAAAGCCCGGCATGCCGGGCTTTTTGTTGCCTGCTATTTCACAGGCTAGGGGAGTTGCCGCCGAGCTTCGGCTGCTTTTGCCGCTCGCAGGCGCCTCACCTCTTTGGGATCCGCCAACAAGGGCCGATAAATTTCGATGCGATCGCCGACCTGCACGCTACGGGTTTCAGCATCCGCCACGACGCTGCCGAAAATCCCCAATGGGCAACGGGCGATATCCACATCGGGAAACTGCGCCGCAATGCCTGAAGCCAGCACCGCAGCCCTCAGGCTCGTACCCGGCGCAACCGCCAGGCTCAACAACCGTTGACGGTCTACCGCGGCGTAAACCACCTCAATCTCGATCAGTGACTCAGCCATGCAGTTGCTTGGCCCGCTGGCAAAACGCATCCACCAGGGTATTCGCGGCCTGATTGAACAGCGGCCCCAAGGTCGCCCGCACAATGGAACCTGCATAATCAAACGTCAGGTCCAGGCTGATCTTGCACGCCTTCTCCCCCAACGGCTTAAAGACCCAGACACCGTGCAGTTGAGTGAACGGCCCTTCTTCCAGATTCATCTCGATCGACCGCCCAGGGACCAGGACATTGCTCGTCACAAACTTCTGGCCAAGCCCCCCCTTGGACACCTCAAGACTCGCACGCATATGCTCATCGCTGCTCTCCAGCACCGTGGATGAAGAGCACCAGGGCAGGAAATCCGGGTAGCTCGCCACGTCGTTGACCAGGTCATAGAGCGCTTGCGCCGGGTAAGGCAGCAGGGCCGAGCGTTGAATATGCGTCGTCATGGGAGCGTTATTTCCGAAGCTGAGCGGCAAACATCGCGAAAAGACAGGCCGATTCGCGAGAGAAAAAAACCAGAAAACTGGCGGTATTGTCCGGGATTCATCCAACACGCTCAAGCACGCAGGTTGACCGTAGCCGACACGCTCGCAACTGCCTATAATGCCGCCCCTATGGCTAAACAAAAGAAACACCCAACAGGGACCATCGCGCAGAACAAAAAGGCGCGACACGATTACTTCATCGAACATCGGTTCGAGGCTGGTCTGGTCCTGGCCGGCTGGGAAGTAAAAAGTCTGCGTGCCAGCAAGTTGCAACTGGTCGACAGTTACGTGCTGCTCAAGGATGGCGAGGCCTGGCTGCTCGGCAGTCATATCACGCCGTTGATGACCGCCAGCACCCACGTGATTGCCGATCCGGTGCGTACGCGCAAGCTGCTGCTCAATGCCCGCGAACTGGAAAAGCTCGCCGCCGCCGTACAGCAGAAGGGCTACGCCTGCGTCTGCCTGTCGTGGTACTGGAGCAAGCACCTGGTCAAATGCGAGATCGCACTGGGCAAGGGCAAGAAGGAATACGACAAGCGTGATACCGAGCGCGAGCGCGACTCCAATCGGGAATTGCAGCGTGCCGTGCGCAACAAGGGCAAGGAAGACTGATCTTCCCCGCCCCTTGATGCGAGCCCGTGAGGCCAGGGAGCCTGCTCCCTGCGCCGCAATGCCCGGCTACATCCCCTTGCGGCGCTCCGCCCGGGCCATGCGCTGCACTTCCTGACGCACCTCTTCCAACACTTCCTGCACATACAGCAGGTGACGTGTTGAAACCTCGCGCGCCTGTTCTGCCCGCCCTTCGATAATCGCCAGGTACAGATCCCGATGCTGGCTGATCAGCATGTCCCGGGTTTCGGTACGCTGCTGGTACATGCCGCCGATATTGGTCACCACGTTACGCTTGAGCAAATCAAACAAGCCGCGAATGGTGTGCAGCAATACCGCGTTATGGCTGGCCTCGGCGATAGCCAAGTGAAACCGGGCATCGGCCGCACCTTCTTCAATACGGCTCACCTCATCATCACGCGTGTAGCAATCCTGCAGCGCATCAAAGGCAGCAGTCAGCCGTTCGCGGTCCACCTCCGTGGCGCGCAACGCAGCGTAATAAGCACAAGACGCTTCCAGCGTCTGGCGAAACTCCAGCAGATCACGCTGGGCTTCAGGGTTGTTTTCCAGCAGATGCAGCAACGGATCACTGAAGGTTGAACCCAGCGTCTCCACCACATAATTGCCGCCGCCCTGACGACTGACCAGCAAGCCCTTGGCCGCCAGTTTCTGGATCGCCTCACGTAAAGATGGGCGCGATACACCGAACTGTTCAGCCAGTGCGCGCTCGGCTGGCAATCGCTCGCCCGACTTCAACGTGCCCTCAAGGATCATCCCCTCAAGCTGCTCGACAATATCGTCGGACAAACGGCGCTGACGCACCTGATCAAACGCCATAACTGACTCTCCACGATCCCGGCCACTCGCCGGGCCCTCTATTCTGGCCTATTGGCGCGCCATCGGCACCTATCAGAACCCCTTTGATTACACCGATCAGACCCCACGCCCAGCGCTATGCGACCAAAGTTTCTCAGGCGGCAAATTGACACACCACCCCGAAGGCTCTTAACCTAGCCAACAGCGATTGTAAATTGGTCTTACCAATTATCCAAATCAGCTAACTATGCATGACCAACAACAATTAGGGGCCACCCCATATGCAAACCTGGCAACAGCTTTACAGCCCACTCGGCAGCCTTGGCCTGTCCGCACTGGCCGCCGTTATTCCCATCGTCTTTTTCTTCCTGGCCCTGGCGGTGTTTCGCCTTAAAGGTCATGTTGCCGGGAGCATCACCCTGGCGCTGTCGATCCTGGTGGCGATCTTTGCCTTCCAGATGCCGGTCGATATGGCATTCGCCGCTGCCGGCTACGGCTTTGCCTACGGCTTGTGGCCAATCGCCTGGATCATCGTCGCCGCGGTATTCCTCTACAAACTGACGGTCAAGAGTGGCCAGTTTGAAGTGATCCGCAGCTCGGTGCTGTCGATTACCGATGACCAGCGCCTGCAAGTGCTGCTGATCGGCTTCTGCTTCGGCGCATTCCTGGAAGGTGCTGCCGGTTTCGGTGCCCCCGTGGCGATTACTGCCGCGCTGCTGGTCGGCCTGGGCTTCAACCCACTGTACGCCGCCGGCCTGTGCCTGATTGCCAATACCGCGCCAGTGGCGTTCGGCGCCCTGGGGATCCCGATCATCGTGGCCGGCCAGGTCACCGGCATCGATGCATTCAAGATCGGCGCCATGACTGGCCGCCAGTTGCCGCTGCTGTCGCTGTTCGTGCCGTTCTGGCTGGTGTTCATGATGGACGGTATACGCGGCGTCAAGGAAACCTGGCCCGCCGCACTGGTGGCCGGTTTGAGCTTTGCCATCACCCAGTACTTCACCTCCAACTTTATTGGCCCGGAACTGCCTGACATCACCTCGGCCCTGGCCAGCCTGATCTCCCTGACCCTGTTCCTGAAAGTCTGGCAGCCCAAGCGCACTGCGGGCGCACAGATTGCTGGCGCCACCTCCAGCGTTTCGGTCACTGGCAGCGTCGGCGGTTTTGGCCAGCCGCGCACATCTGTGGCTTCGCCTTACAGCCTGATGGAAATTTTCAAAGCCTGGTCGCCGTTCCTGATCCTCACCGTACTGGTCACCATCTGGACCCTCAAGCCGTTCAAGGCGATGTTCGCCGCCGGCGGGTCGATGTACAGCTGGGTGTTCAACTTTGCGATTCCGCACCTGGACCAGATGGTGGTCAAAGTTGCCCCCATCGTCACCAACCCGACGGCCATTCCAGCCGTATTCAAGCTGGACCCGATTTCCGCCACCGGCACGGCGATTTTCTTCTCGGCACTGATCTCCATGCTGGTGCTGAAAATCAATTTCAAAACTGGTCTGACCACTTTGAAAGAGACGTTCTACGAGCTGCGCTGGCCGATCCTGTCCATCGGCATGGTGCTGGCATTCGCATTCGTGACCAACTACTCCGGCATGTCTTCGACCATGGCTCTGGTCTTGGCCGGCACCGGCGCGGCATTCCCGTTCTTCTCGCCGTTCCTTGGCTGGCTGGGCGTGTTCCTCACCGGTTCCGATACCTCGTCCAACGCCTTGTTCAGCTCCCTGCAAGCCACCACCGCACACCAGATCGGCGTCAGCGACACCTTGCTGGTAGCGGCGAACACCAGTGGCGGCGTAACCGGCAAGATGATCTCTCCACAATCGATCGCCGTGGCCTGCGCCGCGACCGGCCTGGTGGGCAAGGAATCCGACCTGTTCCGCTTTACCCTCAAGCACAGCCTGTTTTTCGCCACGATTGTCGGCCTGATCACCTACGCCCAGGCGTACTGGTTCACCGGCATGCTGGTGCACTAAGACCACAGGCAATACCGTAAGAACCGACGCCGCAGCCACCGTGCGGCGTCAGCTATTCACAACCCAGTCTGCTGGCCCCTGGCGCCAAGGCTCCCCAGACTGGGTGCTGCTGACCCTGGAGGCCCCATGAGTCTGCCCGTCGCGTTCCTTGATGCTGTCGCACGACTGATCCCGAAAGATCGGCGCTTTGACGACCCTCTTTCCACCCTGGCTTTCGGCACCGACGCCAGTTTTTACCGACTGATCCCGCAACTGGTGGTCCGCGTCGAATCGGAAGATGAAGTGGTCGAACTGCTGCAACTGGCACAACGCGACCGCGTGCCAGTGACCTTTCGTGCCGCCGGCACCAGCCTTTCCGGCCAGGCCATCAGCGATTCGGTACTGATCGTGCTCGGCGATAACTGGAACGGGCGCGAGATTCGTGGCCAAGGTACGCAAATCCGCCTGCAACCCGGGGTGATCGGGGCCCAGGCCAACGCCTGGCTCGCGCCGTTCGGGCGCAAGATCGGCCCGGATCCGGCGTCGATCAATGCCTGCAAGATCGGCGGAATCGTCGCCAACAATGCCAGCGGCATGTGCTGCGGCACCGCCCAGAACACCTACCACACCCTGGCCGGGATTCGCCTGGTGCTGGCTGACGGCAGTCGCCTCGACACCGAGGATGCCGCCAGCGTCGCCGCGTTCCGCGAGCAACATAGCCAGTTACTTGAGCGCTTGGCCACCCTGGGCCGCGAGACTCGGGCCAATTCTGAATTGGCTGCAAAAATTCGCCATAAATACCGTCTGAAAAACACCACCGGCCTGTCACTCAACGCCCTGGTGGACTTCGACGAGCCACTGGACATCCTCAGCCATTTGCTCGTGGGTTCCGAAGGCACTCTGGGCTTTATCAGCGCCGTGACCTACGACACGGTGATCGATCACCCGAACAAGGCATCGGCCCTGATCGTATTCCCCGATGTAGAAACCTGCTGCAACGCCGTGACCGTGCTGAAAACCCAGCCCGTGTCGGCGGTCGAGTTACTGGACCGGCGCAGCATGCGCTCGGTGCAAGACAAACCCGGGATGCCCGCGTTCGTACAACAGCTATCGGAAGGTGCCTGCGCACTCTTGATCGAATCCCGCGCAGCCTCGTCCACACTGCTGCATGAGCAACTGGCGCTGATCATGGCCTCGCTGGCCGACTTCCCGGTCGAGAAGCAAGTCGACTTCACCGAAGACCCGCTGGAAAACGCGCGCCTGTGGGCCATCCGCAAGGACACCTTCCCTGCCGTCGGCGCCGTACGCAAGACGGGCACCACGGTGATCATCGAAGACGTGACCTTCCCGGTAGAGCAACTGGCCATTGGCGTGAATCGCTTGATCGAGTTGTTCGACAAGCATCACTACGATGAAGCCATCCTTTTCGGACACGCCCTGGAAGGCAATCTGCACTTTGTGTTCACCCAAGGCTTCAACAGTGCGGAAGAAGTCACACGCTACCAGGCGTTCATGGATGACGTGGCGCAACTGGTGGCCGTGGAGTTCGGCGGTTCGCTGAAAGCCGAGCACGGCACCGGGCGCAATATGGCGCCCTTCGTCGAACTGGAATGGGGCAGCGATGCCTATCAATTGATGTGGCAACTCAAGCGCC
The DNA here is from genome assembly GCF_059422465.1 of Pseudomonas sp. GW821-FHT01D09. Classification (NCBI taxonomy): domain Bacteria; kingdom Pseudomonadati; phylum Pseudomonadota; class Gammaproteobacteria; order Pseudomonadales; family Pseudomonadaceae; genus Pseudomonas; species Pseudomonas sp. GW821-FHT01D09. Next base: position 58,789 of record NZ_JBWKWY010000014.1, on the reverse strand, counting down.
TGCTCGACCCCAACGGCATTCTCAACCCGGACGTGGTGCTCAGCGAAGACCCGCAAATCCACCTCAAAAACCTCAAGCCCCTGCCGGCCGCCGATGAGATTGTGGATAAGTGCATCGAGTGCGGTTTCTGCGAGCCGGTGTGCCCCTCCAAGGGCCTGACCCTGAGCCCGCGCCAGCGCATTGTGATCTGGCGCGATATCCAGGCACGCAAACGCGCGGGCATCGACACCACCGAACTGGAAGCGGCGTATCACTATCAAGGCATCGACACCTGTGCCGCCACCGGCTTGTGCGCCCAGCGCTGCCCGGTAGGCATCAATACCGGTGACCTGGTGAAAAAACTGCGCAGCCGCGAAGCAGGCAGTACGAAAACTGCCGAGTGGCTGGCCAGCCATTTCTCCACTGCGCTGCAAGGTGCCCGTTTCACCCTGCATGTGGCCAACGGCGCACGCATGCTGCTCGGCGCTCCCCGCCTGGCGAAACTCTCAGCCTCCGTGACTAAGCTGTCCAAGGGACAAATCCCGCAGTGGACCAGCGCTATGCCGCAGCCAGAAAAAGCCATCCGCTTCAGCCCGGCCGTCACCGATGAACGCCCGCGGGTGGTCTACCTCGCGGCCTGTGTCTCGCGGGCAATGGGCCCGGCAGCTGGGGATAAAGAGCAAATGTCTCTGTACGACAAAACCCGCAACTTGCTGGAAAAAGCCGGCTATCAGGTGGTCATCCCGGACAACCCGGACAGCCTGTGCTGCGGCCAGCCCTTTGCCTCCAAAGGCTACGCCGAACAGGCCGAGCACAAGCGCCAGGAACTGATCGGCGCCCTGCTCCACGCCAGCCGTGGCGGCCTCGACCCGATCTACTGCGACACCAGCCCCTGTACCCTGCGCCTGGTCCAGGACCTGGGGCAAACACGCCTGGACCTCTACGACCCGGTCCGTTTTATCCGCACCCACCTGATGGACCGCCTGGACTTCACACCCCAAGACGCGCCGATTGCCGTGCATGTCACCTGCAGCACCCAGCACCTGGGCGAAAGCCAGGCCCTGATCGACTTGGCCCGGCGTTGCAGCAACAATGTGGTCATCCCCGAAGGCATCCACTGCTGCGGGTTTGCCGGCGACAAAGGCTTCACTACGCCGGAACTCAACGCCCACTCCCTGCGCTCCCTCAAGGACGCCGTGCAGTACTGCAGCGAAGGCATCTCCACCAGCCGCACCTGTGAGATCGGCCTGACCCAGCACGGAGGGATCGATTACCACGGCCTGGTCTACCTGGTCGACCGGGTGACCCAGGCCCGCGCAATAAAAACGAACCCCAGCGCACTGGCGTAGTCACTTGCTTAAGCCCCGGGCAACCGGGGCCGATCAATGACCTCGCCGGCTGCCCGCACATACCGCGCAGCATCGAGACCTCTTTGCACAAGGAGATACCTATGAAGCGTTCCGTACTGGCAGGTGTATTCGTTACCGCTGCGATACTGACTTCCCCCGTATTTGCCGCAGGCAATGAAGCAGACTTGTGTCAGATCAATCTGGACAAGATCAACAACGGCAAGGCGCTGCTCGCCACCGACACCAGTGGCAAACGCGGCGAAATCGACACTGCCGTCTCCCAAGCCAAGGCAGCCCACGCGTCCGGCGATGAAAAGAAGTGTATCGAAATCACCACCAAGGCCCTGCAAGACCTGCAGAACCTGGACAAAGGCGGCAACCCATAACCCGCCAACCGCTCAAGCCCCACCTTTCGGGTTGGCCTTCTGTGACCGTTTGACGTACACTGCATAGGCTTGTCACTCACGATTACACCGAGTAACAAGCACGGGGCCGTTTAGGATTCGACGCCGGTTGCGAACCTTTAGGTGCATGCCGAGTTGGTAACAGAACTCGTAAATCCACTGTTGCAACTTTCTATAGTTGCCAATGACGAAACCTACGGGGAATACGCTCTCGCTGCGTAAGCAGCCTTAGCCCTTCCCTCCTGGTACCTTCGGGTCCAGCAATCATCAGGGGATGTCTGTAAACCCAAAGTGATTGTCATATAGAACAGAATCGCCGTGCAGTACGTTGTGGACGAAGCGGCTAAAACTTACACAACTCGCCCAAAGCACCCTGCCCTTCGGGTCGCTGAGGGTTAACTTAATAGAAACGGCTAAGCATGTAGTACCGACAGCAGAGTACTGGCGGACGGGGGTTCAAATCCCCCCGGCTCCACCATTTCATCATCTAAAGACGTCCACGGACGTCTTTTTTTGTGCCTGAAATCCAGCGAAATCAAGGGCTTCAGGGCTATTGGCTTCCGCAGAGGCATTTAGAGTTCCAGGCGTTTTGGTATCCCATTTGGTATCCCGGACCCACCGGTGTTATTTTTGGGATACCAAAACGGTGTCGGAGGTAGCTCTCATGCCTACTAATGCAACCCGCCTCTCAGACCGCCAACTCAAGGCAGTCAAGGCAACAGGAAAAGACTTCGTTCTCACTGACGGCGACGGCCTTCAACTCAGAGTCAGAGCCAGTGGCTCGATGATATGGAATTTCAACTACCGCGAGCCGGTAACCAAAAACCGCCTCAATATGGCGCTGGGCCCTTACCCGGCTCTCTCGTTGGCGAACGCCAGAAAGAAAGCTCAAGAAGCACGTGAACTACTGGCGCTAGGCATTGACCCCAAGGCTCACCGCGATGAGCTCAGGCAAGCCAAGCTGGCGAAGACCGAACACACCCTCGAGAAGGTGGCCACCGCCTGGTTCGAACTGAAAAAGCACTCCGTCACAACGGCCTACGCCGAAGACATCTGGCGCTCACTCACGCTGCATGTTTTCCCCAGCCTCAAAGCCACACCCCTCGCAGACATCACCGCCCCCATGATCATCAAGCTCCTACGTCCGATCGAGGCCAAAGGCAGCCTGGAGACGGTCAAGCGACTTTCCCAACGTCTCAACGAAATCATGGCCTACGGCGTCAACTGCGGGCTGATCTTTGCGAACCCGCTCAGTGGCATTCGGGCAGCCTTCAAGAAACCGCAAAAACAAAACATGGCGGCACTTCCTCCCGAAGAACTACCCGACCTGATGCTGGCGATTGCCAACGCCAGCATCAAACGCATCACCCGTTGCCTGATCGAATGGCAACTGCACACAATGACCCGCCCTGCCGAGGCTGCTGGGACGACCTGGGCAGAAATAGATTTCGAGAAACGCATCTGGACCATTCCAAAGGAGCGCATGAAAAAACGCCGTGCGCACCCCATCCCCTTAAGCGACCAGACGCTCGCGCTGCTAGAGACACTCAAGCCCTACAGCGGCCACCGGGAACATGTATTTCCGGCCGACCGAAATCCGCGTACACACGCAAACAGCCAGACCGCGAACATGGCATTAAAGCGTATGGGCTTCCAGGATCGGTTGGTCAGCCACGGCCTGCGATCAATGGCCAGCACCATCCTCAACGAACATGGATGGGACCCGGAGTTGATTGAAGTCGCACTCGCCCATGTCGACAAAGACGAAGTCCGAAGCGCGTACAACCGAGCGGACTACATCGAGCGAAGACGCCCGATGATGACTTGGTGGAGCGACTACATTCAAAAAGCCGCCACCGGCAATTTGTCGGTGACGGCCATTCATGAAAACAAAAACGGGAACGTCATCCCGTTTCGTTAATCAGTTCCTACTGGCGACAGCGGCGACCCTGGCGACAACCCACTTATTTAGCGGTCCTGCGCATGGCGACAAAGCGGCGACCGTCGCCACCATCTGCATCGCCCACAAGCTTTTAAGGCCCAGCCCCTGAGGACAGGAAGGCTTTGCCTTCCTGTCCTCAGGGGCTCACTTTAAAAACCGACGAACGGCCCACCGTCCATTCAAAGCCACCGTCTTCCATACACATCCATCACCTAAAAACCCCACCCCATACACGGTTGACCACCCTCCGAGCACGCGCTACACCAGAGCCGTAGAGCGCTGTCATCGACAGCATTACCCAGGTAGCCAGGGATCTTTAAGGCTACGCCCTACAGTGGTGGTCCCAGCCATGCGCGCTCGCTTCCAATTAGGCGCGCAGTCACGCCCAACGTGATCGAAGCCAACTTATCCACAGTGCAAATGCGGCAGCCCACGCCCGTCTCTTTCTCCAGGAAAGAGACGGGCGCCGAAACCACTGCCGCAGCCCTTGCCGGGCAACACATTGCAGCGTTTGTCACTGTGACAATCGGCGTGAAAAACCCCGATGTCACCCGCAGCAGCAATGCAGATGATGGTGCCGCAGCCCACGGAATGGACTGCACCTGACTGACAGTCAGGCACGCCCCGATCATCGCATCACTGCCTGCAACAGACTCAGGATCTCGCGGCGCTGGTCTCGTCAGCCAACGCAGCCTCCACCCGCCCACCGCTATCGGTGCTCAGGAGGCCAGATCATGAGATGCCCAAGCTCCCGGTCGTAAAGAGCCGCCCGTCCCGCGTAAGTGGACAATCCTCACAGGCTGCAGGGGCCTTGATCCCTGATAACACTCAACAACCGTGGCGGGGAGAGTGAGGAGGAAATTCGAAGCACCAGGAGAATGACGATGCAATTGTGCGAAGTGTTCGACCTGCCAAAGCCGCTGCTGGAATACCGGCCCGAGCCGCTTGCGTATCCAGTCGAAGCGTTGGGAAAGATCTTAGGGCCAGCCGTCGAACGCATGGCCGAGGTGATCGGCGTGCCCTGCGCCATGGCTGCGCAATCGGTGTTGGCCACTGCCGCCCTGGTGGCCCAGTCGCACGCCAATGTGCATCTCGATGGCCGTGTTTATCCGTTGTCCCTGTACATTCTGACAGTGGCATCGTCGGGTGATCGGAAAAGCGCAGTGGATCATCTTGCGCTGGCGGCTGCGCGTGAGTGGGAGCGACGGCAGTGGATGCTGTACTTGGAGCAACTGAAAGCCAATCGCGCCGCCATTCGAGGAAAGCACGACGCTCGTGAGTTATCCGATCCCGTGCCGCCTAGGTTGATCATCGCCGAGCCCACCATTGAGGCGCTGATCAAAAACCTATGCCGGGGCTTGCCCAGCATGGGGTTATTCAACGACGAGGGCGGCCAGTTTTTGGGCAGCAGCACGATGAGCAAAGAGAACCAACTCAAGGCCATCACCACCCTGTCAGCGCTCTGGGATGGCAGCCCCATCGACCGGGCGCGCTCCATGCCTGGCGAAAGCCTACGAGCTTATGATCGCCGTCTCAGTCTGCATCTGATGCTGCAACCTTACCTGGCCAACCAGCTACTCACAGATCGAATGATCAACGGCCAAGGCATTCTTGGGCGCTGCCTGATCAGTTGGCCCGAACGCCTGGTGGGGCGGCGCTTGTACAAGGCCGTCGACCTGACGCGAGATGCCAAGATCCAGCGCTATCAAGCGCGCATTACCGCTCTGTTGGATAAGCCGATGTCGCTACACTACGACGGCTCACTTAACCCTGACAGGCTGGAACTGACATCCAGAGCGCGCACTGCCTGGATCGATATTCACGACACCATTGAATGCCAATCTGGTGAGTTTGGCGAGCTCTCCGGCGTTCAATCCGTCGCGGGGAAAGCAGCCGCCAACGTACTGCGTATCGCCGGAGTACTGGCGGTGATTGAAGACGCGCATGCAGTGGACGAACCCCATATCCAGCGCGCCTCGACGCTGATGGATTACTACCTGGCCGAAATCCAGCGCCTGACGGAGCAAGAGCCCATCAACACGTTACGCGAGGAGGCGGATCGACTATTGCGCTGGCTAACGCAAAAAGGCTGGACCCAATTCACCGTCCGCGACCTCAACCGCAATGGCCCCCGCTTTGCCCGCAAGAGCAGTCATCACGCAATTACGCTGCTGGTCGAATTGATCTCACATAGCTGGCTGGACTCTCCTGACGGAAAGACCTTCGAGGTGCGCCATGTTCCGCCTCAATGACGCGGTGCGCCGTTACCAGGCACAGCATCAGACACGACCTGCATTGCGAAGTGTCGCCACTTCCGTCGCCGCCTTGTCGCCAAGCTTCAGGGCAGCAACTACAAGGGTTGTCGCCACTGTCGCCGTTGTCGCCACACCCGTCTTAGGGCCTGTCGACATCGGCCAACTGATCCACCAACTGCGCGAAGAGGGAGCAATGTTGCGGCATCAGCAAAACGCCCTGATTATTCGTCCCACACATTGGCAACAAGTGAACAAGATCAGCGCCCACTGGAAAGCGGTGCTGCGCTTTCTGCAAGACACAGAAAACGGTGAAGCCGATGGCATTGGTCGGCCGGCGTGATGGCCGCAACTTTGGCTACGGCCGTCAGCTCAGCTATGCCGGCCCACAAGCGCTGAAAGATATGTTTGCCGGCGGCCACTTCGCTACGGTCAAAGCACACAGTGATCGCTGGCAGGCTTTCGTGAAGTGGTGTCGGTCAGCGGACGGCCCCGGTTACAACGACGCCCGCCAGATAGATCGCAGTACCTTGCACAGCTACGCCACACACCTGCGTCAGCAAATCCGACAAGGTGAAATCTGCATCGCCACCGCGCAGAACCGCCTGAGTAGCGTCAACCGCACCCTCGCAGCGCTACGCGGTGATCACTACGTGAAAATCGCCAGTCCGAGCAAGGCACTTGGCCTGCAGCGATCAAGTGTCCGCACCCGCGCACCGGATGGCCAAGACCACCAACAACTGAGTCGAGTGATTGAAGCGCTTCGCCAGCAGCAATACGACCGCGTAGCAGCGATTGTCTGCTTGGCCCGAGCAACCGGGATGCGTCTACGTGAAGCAATTTTGGCTGATCTGCCACGCCTACAACGTGAAGCGAAGCGATTCGGTCGCATCAATATTCAGGACGGAACCAAAGGTGGCCGGGCCGGAGCTTGGGCGCCACGATGGATCGCCGCCAATGAAAAAGTGAACGCAGCGTTGCAGATCGCGTGTGACGCCTCACCGATCAGCAGCCGCAACTTGCTGGTGCAAGATGAAAGCTACGCGAACTTCCTGCAACAGACGGTGCGGCCCGCTCGTGAATTACTACAGAAACAAGGGCTGAAAGGTTTTCATGAGTTACGCGCCGCCTATGCCTGCGAACGTTACGAGCTACTCACGGGGCACGCCGCACCGATTAATGGTGGCCGCTGCTATCGCATTGACCGCAACCTAGATCAGCAGGCGCGGCAACAGATCAGCATTGAGCTCGGGCATAACCGAATTGATGTGGTTTCGACCTACATTGGAGGCGTAACTTGAAAAAGCCCTTCGATATGGAGCTGTTTCTGAGCGGCGCACTGACTGGTTCGACGATCACGAGACGAAGACATCTGCGGCAAGCCAAAGTTATGCAAGCGGCCATCCAACTTCGATGGCAACGCGATAACCCATGGACCTGGCAGATCAAACATATTAACTGGTTTCTAACCCAACACCTCAAAGATCACGCAGACGCAACTCGATATTATTATCGGCTAACTGCGCTTTTGATCTGGAAACGACTAGAGCGTGGAACCTCTATAGTCTAACGCTCAAATATTGTTAATCCGTCGTCGCATCGTAAGAAAAGTACCCATGCTCTTTATCAAATTTCAAACCTTGGGCGACTTCAAAGCTACCATGAAGGTAATGTTTACCATCACCCCCAAGCTCAAGATGGCATCCAAGACGCTCGACCATTGGACTGATGCCTGAGTGGTCATCTAGCCACTCGTTATAGCCTGCAATTGATGGTCCTCCAACGTTAATTACAAACTCGATGCCATAGAAAAGAAACGCAAAAAGCGTCTCCTTACGCTTATTCATAAAAAGTCCACAGCCAAATCCAGCGTGAACCCACTCATCGGTTGTTGGATGTCTCATTAGAGTGTCATGTGGAAAAACACGTCGCTGAGAGTAGGGCCATGCCTTAAAGTTGTCACCATATCGAGCATATTTTCGCACGTTGTCAAGAAATGACTCACGGCTCAGATGGGAGGTTCCCCGCGGGCTTTTACAAAATAACTCTGCAAAAGTTTCGTAAGCCATTTTGCAAAGAAACCTCGACATCTCTCTCTGCGGGGGATTGTCCTCAATTGTAAATATCAGTGGCTGCTCAAAGCCGCCAGCCATTACGTTATGAAGATCACGACGGTTGCGCTCGTTTTCCGAGTCAAACTGAAGGTCGCCACTTGGTAAACGGCGCATATTAACAGCGATATCCGTTCCAGCAATATGACCGAGCAAAGATGGGAATGTCCCCTTTTTATTAGGAACCTGCTGCCATGCTCGAATATTTCTCATTCATGAATGGGTCAACACTGGCTGCTCGACTTTCCGAGCAAAGTAGTTATTACACTTATCACAGACTACACCGCGTGGAAGCACACGCCTTTTGCTGCCTATTGACTCCGGCATGATGTGCTCAACGCTACGAGATTTTGTAGAGTCGCATTCGCAAAAGATACATAGCATAGGCTGTTATAATCCATTCTTATCTGGTGCAAGCACTATATAGCGTGCAGAGTGCGCTTTGTAAAAGTTAGGCAAGTTATACATACAGACAGGTTTTTATCATCATTTTCGGCTCAGCAGTCGCAGGCCATCGTCACCGAAGGCGATATTTTTTGGGCCGAAACGAGAGCTACGTTAAATGCTTGTCCTTATAACCACCCCTCACACAGCTTCGATGCCTGGTCGAGTATCATTTGCGCTGCATCCTCTGCCTTATCCGGTGGATACTTGTATTTACGCAAAATCCGTCGCACCAGAATCCGCAGCTTAGCCCTCACGCTTTCACGGCTACTCCAGTCGACACTGACATTGGCCCGCAGACTAGCAGTGAGCTCATGGGCAATTTTCGCCAGGATTTCATCACCCAACTCCCGCACAGAAGCTTCGTTAGTCGCCAAAGCATCGTAAAACGACAACTCATCATCGTTCAGCCCAAGCACGTCACCGCGCTTGCTGGCCTGGGCGAACTTTTTGGCCATTTCAATCAGTTCTTCAATGACCTGCGCCGTTTCAATGGAACGGTTCTGGTAGCGCTTGATGACGTTGCCCAACAACTCAGAGAATTTCTTCTCTTGAGTCAGGTTAGAGCTGTAACGGCTTTTGATTTCGCCTTCGAGCAATCGCTCCAGGAGCTCCACTGCCAGATTTCTTTCTGGAAGGTTGCGCACCTCTGCGAGAAACGCGTCATCGAGCAAGCCGATGTTGGGTTTTTCCAGGCCCACCGCCTCGAAAATATCTACAACATCACCAGAGACCACTGCATTGCCGATGATCTGTCGAATAGCTAACTCACGCTCTTCGTCGGTTTTTTTCTGCTGACTGACTTCGCGTTTGATCAGAATGACTTTAATAGCCTGAAAGAACGCCACCTCTTCGCGAACGGCTTTGGCCTCATCCAGCGTGCAGCACAAAGTAAATGCCTTACCCATGGCCAACGCGTTATCAGCAAACCGCTTTTTACCATCCTCCATTCCCAGGATATGGTTCGCTGCTCCGGCCAGTAGTTTGTGTCCGCCCGTGAGGAAATCACCGTAATCGAAGCCATGTAACAGGCTACGCAGAACGTCGAGTTTTTCCTCTAATACCGAATAGGCTTCGTAGGCATCCACCGTCGGCCGGCCTTTACCTTTGCTGCCGGTGTACTCCTTGAGCGCGGCCTTCAGTTCGTTGGCAATGCCGATGTAATCCACCACCAGGCCACCCTGCTTGTCCTTGAAGACCCGGTTAACCCGGGCAATGGCTTGCATCAGGTTGTGCCCCTTCATGGGTTTGTCCACGTACAAGGTATGGACGCAAGGTGCGTCAAACCCGGTCAGCCACATATCGCGGACGATCACGAGCTTGAGGGGATCCAGTGGATCTTTGAAACGCTTCTCCAAGCGCTTTTTGACCTGCCCAGAATAAATATGCGGTCGCAGCAAGGCCTTATCCGATGCGCTGCCGGTCATCACGATTTTGATTGCACCTTTCTCAGGATCCTCGTCGTGCCACTCTGGACGCCGAGCGATGATCTCGTTGTAAAGGTGCACACAGATCTCGCGGCTCATGGCGACCACCATGGCTTTGCCGGGCATCTGCTCCATACTGACCAACCCCAGATTACGCGCCTCAAAGTGCGTGATCAGATCCGACGCAATGCTCTGAATCCGTGGTTCTGCCCCGACGACCTTTTCCAGCGCGGCCCAGCGGCTTTTCAGTCGCGACTGCTGGTCGTCTTCTTCATCTTCGGCCAGCTCATCGACCTGATCGTCGATCGTAGGTAGCTCGCTCTCTTTCAGCGAAAGTTTGGCCAAGCGCGACTCATAATAGATGGCGACGGTCGCACCATCTTCAGTGGCCTGCTGCATGTCATAGACGTGAATGTACTCACCAAAAACCGAGCGCGTGTCGCGGTCCTCACCGGATACTGGAGTACCAGTGAAAGCTACAAAAGTGGCGTTCGGCAGCGCGTTGCGCAGGTGATGAGCAAAGCCAACCTGATAACGTGCTTTGCTCTCAGCAACCTGAAGCCCCGTGGGTACTTTCAGCTCAGCATTAAAGCCATATTGAGTGCGATGAGCCTCATCGGCGATAACAACAATGTTTGGCCGCAAGGACAGTACCGGGAAGCTGCCTTCATCGACTCCAGGCATAAACTTCTGGATGGTCGCGAACACGATACCGCCACTAGGACGGTTGGCCAGTTTGGCACGCAAGTCCCCACGCGATTCCACCTGGACGGGTTGCTCACGCAGCAAATCCTGGGACAGCGAGAACACCCCGAATAACTGACCATCCAGATCGTTACGGTCAGTGATCACCACAATGGTCGGGTTTTCCATCGCCGTTTCCTGCATCACCCGAGCAGCAAAACACGTCATGGTGATGCTCTTACCCGACCCTTGCGTATGCCAGACCACCCCGCCCTTATGACTACCGCCGGGACGCGAGGCTGTCACTACCTGCTGAATGGCTGCGCGAACTGCATGGAATTGGTGATAGCCAGCAATCTTCTTTACCAACCGGCCGTCGTCCTCGAACAACACGAAGTAACGCAAGTAGTCGAGCAACATCTCTGGTACCAGAGCACCGCGTACCAATGTCTCCAGCTCGTTGAATTGCCCTAATGGGTCGAGATCCTGGCCGTCGATGGTCCGCCAGTTCATGAAGCGCTCAAGATCAGCCGACAAGGACCCCATACGGGCCTCACTACCGTCGGAAATCACCAGGATTTCGTTGTATTGGAACAGGTCCGGAATCTGCTCTTTATAGGTCTGGATTTGATCAAAGGCTTTACCCAGGTCAGCCTTCACATCTGCCGGATTTTTCAGTTCGAGCAATACCAACGGTAGCCCATTAACAAACAAGATGATGTCCGGACGCCGTGTGTGTTTCGGCCCCTGGATACTGAACTGATTGACCGCCACCCAGTTATTGGCTTTCACATCCGCCCAATCGATCAGGCGAACGAAGTCGCCTCGGGTTTCACCGTCTTTTTGATACTGCACGGGTACGCCGCTGACCAGCAGGCGATGGAACAAACGGTTAGCCGACAACTGCACCGGTAGCCCCAATTCCAGTACCTGCTTCAACGCATCTTCACGCGCAGCTACTGGGACCTTTGGATTGAGCCTCACCATGGCGCTGCGCAGGCGCTCAGCCAGCACCACCTGGCGATAGTTTTCACGCTCGGGTTGCTCACCATCATGAGCGATATTCGGCCCGTACAAATGCGTGTAACCCACCTCTGCCAGCCAGCCGAGGGTTTCCTGCTCCAATTGGTCTTCGGTCATTCCAACTCACTTCCTGTGTTCAGATCACCGGCCAATTCGGCCTCAATCTCGGCAATGCTCGGCAGATTCCGGCCCAGGGTTTCGGGCAAGTCGCGCAGCAATTGGTATTCGGCAACGCCGATGGGTTTTTCGATGCCCGACAAAGCGTACTCGGCCACCAAGCGGTTTTGCTGTTTGCACAGCAGCAGGCCGATGGTGGGTTTGTCATCCTCGGCTTTAATCTGCGCATCCACGGCAGCCAGATAGAAATTCAGTTGGCCAGCATGTTCGGGCTTGAAAGCCGTAGCCTTGAGCTCCACTACCACGTAGCACTTGAGGCGGGTGTGGTAGAACAGCAAATCGATGAAGAATTCATCACCACCCACGTCCAGGCGAAACTGGCGGCCGACGAAAGCAAAGCCTGCGCCTAGCTCCAGCAAGAAACGAGTGATATGACGGATCAATCCATCTTCAATATCACGCTCGTGAGCATCGTCGCCCAAGCCGAGAAAGTCGAACAGGTAGGGATCTTTCAAGGTTTCGTGAGCCAACGCCGACTCAGCAGCCGGTAAACGTGCAACAAAGTTAGTGACTGCCGCGCCCTGACGTTGCTGCAAGCGGTTCTTGATATTTTGCTCCAGCGTGCTGCGTGACCAACCAAGCAAGACGGTTTGCTGCGCATACCACTCACGCTCGGCAGGGCTGGTCAGCTTGGTCAACAGGGTCACCACATGGAACCAGGGCAATTGGGCAGCAGGCTGCTGCCCAAATAGACCATTAGGGCAATGCTGAGCAAAAAACGCCATGTACTTGAGGTTGCGGCTGGAAAAACCACGGATATCGGGAAAAGCATCGGAAAGGTCGCGCGCCAATCGCTCAATGACTTTCGCGCCCCAGCCCTGCACTTGCTGCCGGTGACGAATTTCGCAACCGAGGCGGTGATACAGCTGCACCAACTCGGCATTGACGGCCAGTGCAGCACGTTGCCGAGCTTGAGCAATATCGACTTTGAGCTGAGTCAGCCAGTCGGCGTAGCCTTCGGGCAGTGCGGAAATCGTTTCTTTAGTCACTCAATGACCTCCCACTCCTTGGTTGACACCTCACCAGTTTGGTGAAAACGATGTATACGGCCGATGAACTCGGCGAAGTCGGGATTCTCTTCCGTCAGTCGATTGCACATATCCCAGTCGATTTCGCTGCGTTCGCGAGCGGGGATCAGGATTTGGCTTTCCGCCTGGTTCTCTACGTCGAGCTGTATTACGCCTATGCCATGGGCTGAAGCGAGCATACGTAATTTTTTGAGCGTGCCATCACCCTCAACGATGCCCGCGACCAAGTAGCCGAAATGAGCCAATGAGGACTCTGCAACCTGTTGCTGTACCAGATCGCTATCGGTCTGGATGCAGTTGCTATTGCTTGACTCTTTCTTGGTGGCACATTCCTCAGGGCACTGCTCAGAAACCCATAGCCCCAGTTCACGGGCAGTTTGCTGGATATCCGGTAGGTTTAAGCATTGGCGGAGGTTCAGAGCCATATTAGGTGGCCCCCAACGGGGCGTATTCGGCACCAACGCCCACAGCTACTAAGCGTAACTTTCCAGAAATAAGTCGTGGCAACAAAGTGTCACGGAGTTGCGTGAGGGTTTGAGCCTGTTGATTGTTCAAAAAAATTTTATTTCGCAGAGAAGAAACAATTTCGTCAAAAGCCTTAATAACAGATTCCGTCGCAACTACGACTGGCAACCTGTAAACATTGTTCCGATTCAGACCAGGAACAGCACCATCGGTATTCATATTTTCAAGGCCAAGCGTTTGTAGAAGGTAGTAACAATACGCCAGGGAGTTATCTGTCCGAACGTAAAAAACGGTGTCGATAGGAAAAAATGGCCGATCCTCCCAATACAAACTACCTACAGTCCCTTTCCGCCCAACGATGACTGATGAGCCTTTGACCAGTGCTTCATTGTGGTAGCCGGTGATTCCGCCTGAACCATATACGGGGACGGGACCGTCAGCCCTATCAGTTGCCTTCAGGGCTTTCCCATATAGCAGTTCCATCAGGTCTTCAACTTTCCTCACACTCCATCCCTTCGGCACCAACCCCAACTCAGAATCTTCGAAAATATCAGGAAACAGCCCAGCAGTATCGGCGTCCATACCTTCCGGTTCAAATCTTTCCGACTTCGCTCTCACCGGATCGAAGTCCACAAACCAGGATTTGAAAAGCGTTTGAGCTATGGCTTCTAGGGTAGCGTTGGTTTCACATAGTAAAGTAATACGATCATCTAGAGCTTTGAGTATTGAGACGATTTGCTCTTGGGCTTGTAGCGATGGAATTTTAACTTTAAGCCCTAACAAGCCTGAAATAGTTAATGCCTTTTGCGCCGACCCAATCATAATTGAACTCAATGCAGACTGGCCTATTTCAGACTTAAGCCAATAGCACAAAAACAAACTATTTAGCGACGAGAAATCCTTAAACCAAGTTATATTCCCATCCTTAAAATAAAACTCTCCCTCATCTTGGACAACATATGGAATCCCCGCCCTATTACCAACAGAACTCAAAAGAAGATCACCGCGCAATGGGTATCCGAATTTTTTGGAAACTTCAAAAAACCTATCTTTAGAAATATAAACTGCCGGCCCAGAGAATAAACCAACAGCCTTATCTATGACATCCTTCGAAGCTAAAAAAGGGACTCCATCATCAACATAATCATGAGCAAATATTCTTTTACTGGAGGTTACTGTACAAAGTTCTCCAACCTTGAACTCTCTCCACTCAGAACTCATATCCCAGCCTCCCAAACTTCTGTCGGATCAACTGGTCGAGCTCTGTGCCTTTTACCAACTGCTCGCCCAGTAGCACAGTGAGGTTTTGCATCTTATCGGCAAAAGCTTCGTCGTCGTCCGCGACGGCTTCGGCACCGACATAGCGGCCCGGAGTGAGAACATGGCCATGCTCCGCTATTTCAGCGATTGTCACGCTTCGGCAAAAGCCGGGGATATCTGCGTATTCCGCGATCTCCCCGCCAACATCCAACGGTACACCGCGCCAATTAGCAACGGTCTGGGCAATACGTTCGATATCGCCGTCGAGCAGCTCGATCTGTACCCGGCTGACGTTGCTACCGAGCTTGCGCGCATCGATAAACAGCACTTCGTCGGGGCGAGCGAGCTTCTGTTTGGTCAAGAACCACAGACACGCCGGAATCTGGGTATTGAAGAACAACTGGCCGGGCAGCGCTACCATCACTTCCACCACGTCGGCCTCGACCATGGATTTTCGAATATCACCTTCGCCGTTCTGGCTGGAGCTCATTGAGCCGTTAGCCAAGACGATACCAGCACGGCCGCTGGACTTGAGGTGAAACAGCATATGTTGCAGCCAGGCGTAGTTGGCATTGCCTTGCGGCGGCGTACCATAGACCCAACGCGGGTCGCCTTCGAGGCTGCCGTGCCACCAGTCGCTAATGTTGAACGGCGGGTTGGCCAGGACGAAATCGGCACGCAGATCGCTGTGCTGATTACGGATAAAGGTATCGGCGGGCTCACGGCCAAGATTGAAATCAATGCCACGGATCGCCAGGTTCATCGCCGCCAGACGCCAGGTGGTCGGGTTAGACTCTTGGCCGTAGATAGAGACGTCGCCGAGTTTACCGCCGTGGGCTTCGATGAACTTTTCAGACTGGACGAACATGCCGCCCGAACCGCAGCAGGGGTCGTAGACCTTGCCATGGTGCGGATTGAGCACCGCAACCAGGGTTTTAACAATGCTCGCCGGGGTATAGAACTGCCCGCCCTTCTTGCCTTCGGCGCTTGCGAATTGGCCAAGGAAGTATTCATAGACCTGGCCGAGCAGATCGCGGGCCTGGTTGGCATCACCACTGAAACCAATAGTAGAAATCAAATCGACCAACTCACCGAGCTTACCGTCAGGTAGCTGGGCACGAGCATATCGCTTATCGAGGATGTTTTTCAGGCTGGAGTTTTCCGCCTCGATGGCAGACAAAGCTTCATCAATACGCTTGCCAATATCCACCTGCTTCGCAGCAGCACGTATCGACTCCCAACGCGCCACTTCCGGCACCCAGAACACATTCACTTCTTTGTAGTAGTCGCGCTCCTCCAGCTCTTGAACAAGCAATTCAGCATCGTTACTACCTAGATAGTAGTCATCGCTGGCATCGGCAAAACGTCGCACGAGTTCCGCACGGCGGCCGGCAAAACTATCAGAGATGTATTTGAGGAAGATCAGGCCGAGGACGATGTGCTTGTACTCCGCAGCATCCATGTTGGCGCGCATCTTATCTGCAGTAGCCCACAGCGTTTTTTGCAGATCCTGCAGGGTATTACTGGTTTGCGGAGCTGTGGCCTTCCGCCCAGGCTTCCTCTTTACCGACTCAGGCTCTGGGATGACAGGACTTTCGCTCGACGAAAAACGAGCACGTGCCTGATTGAGCGCTTCTTCAGCAAGACTGCTGGCGGTCTGTTCGACACCCTTTTGATCCGTCATGGACTACTTCCTACATTCGACGCAGATGAATTGCGTGGTAAAAATTGAAAAAACCGACCATAGAGGTTCAGGCGAAGATTGCCGGCATGATAACGGGTCACCACACCTTTCGTCTGAGTTGTAACGACCAAGAGAACGCGTACCACCTTGCAAGGCAGGAATCACCCCGAGTCAGGGTCAGTCCAGCGAGCTTGCAAGGCCTCAAGAAAACCCGCCGCGGTCTAATCGGTATTCCAATTGGTATTCCAACCAAGAAAATCGAACTGATATTTACATTATTAATCGACAACCTACAGAATCAATTCAACTCACCCCGGCCACCACTTCAACATCTAAAGACGTCCACGAACGTCTTTTTTTGTGCCTGAAATCCTATAACCCACAAGCTACGAAGGCTTTCGAGTTCCAGGCGATTTCATGCCCCAATGAAACTCTCGCCTTTCCGCCCCCCCCCCGCTCCAGGCAGGTCATGCTACAGACCTTTTAAATGAGATAACTTCTCATTATAGTGTGCCACTATTCGCGCAATCGCTCAGCACCAAGGTAGCAGGGGCAATGGAGATGCAAGGCGATCAAAAGAAACTCAGCGCGCTTTTTATCGGCCAGCGCAGTGCGTTAATCCGTATGTTGTCGCGGGTGGTCGGCTGTGCAAGTCAGGCGGAGGATCTCGCCCAGGAGACCTACCTCAAGGTGGCAAAAGCGTTGTATAGCCGACCGATTGAACACCTGCATCCGTTCCTCTATCAGACCGCTCAGTATCTAGCCTTTGACCACCTGCGCAGCATGCGCAGTAAAAGGCGTTTCGAGTGTCAGCTGGCTCAAAGCATGGTGGTCGAGGTGCCCACTTCGGCACCGGGCCCGGAGTGTCAGGCCCATGGCCAGCAGCAACTGCAACAGTTTCAGCAGGTGCTGGGGACCTTGCCCACGCGCCAGCAACAAATCCTGGTTCTGCATAAACTGCACGGTTTGTCTCAGGGCGATATTGCACAACGGCTGCAGGTATCTTTGAGTACAGTGGAAAAAGACCTGCGCAATGCGCTCAATGCCTGTGCCAAAGCTATCGACTTACCATGACTGAACCGACTCAAAACGTTATCCCCAACGATGCTGCCAGAGAGCAGGCGACCCGTTGGTTTACCCAGCGTGATGAGATTGCGCGCAACCCCACCACGGGCCAACGCTTTGCCAGGTGGCGTGACGCCGACCCACAGCATGCGGCTGCGTATGCGCATTTAGAGGCGTTGTGGGAGGCTCAGTCATTCCAGCAAGCCTTGCAAAACCTGGCCGTCGACCTGGAGTTGCCACCGGCCCCATCATCGGCCTCAAAGTGGCGCAGCAAGACTCGACTCTTTGCCAGTGCGGCCGTGTTGCTGGTCGCCCTCGGCGCCGGCTGGATGGCCGATGTGCCCATGCGCCTGCAAGCCGATCACATGACCGATATCGCCCAGGTCAAACCCTTTGACCTGGAAGACGGCTCGCACATTGTGCTGGGCAGCCACAGTGCGATCAGCACCGAGTTCGACGCGGCTCAACGCCGCATCCGCCTCCTGCGCGGCGAGCTCTATGTCGATGCCGCTCACGATGCCAAGCGTCCGCTGAGTATCGAGACGACGGACGCCACCATTACCGTGGTCGGCACTCAGTTCAGTGTCAGCAAGCGCGGCAACGACGTTGTCGTCGCCGTGCGCCAGGGCCTGGTGCGTTTTGCCAATCGCGAGGGCAAACAGAGCCTGTTGCGAGTCGGTAACTGGCAGCAACTCCATGACGGTCATTTGCAACCCTTATCCCTGGAAGGCGCTGAACGGAAGATGGCCTGGACCAATGGCCGCCTGTCCTTCCAGGACACCCCCCTGGCGCAAGTCCTTGACGAAGTGCAGCGCTACTACCCGGCGCCGATCTTTGTCCTGAACGCCGCCGCCGCGGGTGAGCGTGTCAGCGGCAACTACCAACTGGATGATCCGATGGCGATCGTGCAAGCACTGAGCAAAGTGACGGCCACCCAGCTTTATCGTCTGCCGGGCGGGTCGTTGGTCATCCGCTAAAAGCAGTGGCCGATCCTGCACGAAAAAAGTTTTACGGTTTTTGGGGCTTCAACCCGTCAAGGATTTTGCTTTTGCAAATAATTCTTATTCATGACGGAGCCCGCATGCCTTTCCCAGCACTCACTTCGACTCACGCCCGGAGCATACTTGCGCTCGCCATTTGCCTGGCCTGCAGTCACGCTGTTGCCGTCGAGCGCGCCGACACAGCGGCCAGCCGCGAGGTGCAAACCACCCATAGCTTCGCCATTGCACGGCAGTCGCTGGTCAACGCACTCGATCAGTTGAGTGTGCAGAGCGGGCTGCAAATTGCGTATTCCTCGGACATGGCCCAGGGCGTCGAATCCTCGGGCGTCAGTGGCCAGATGACCGCCCAACAGGCGTTGGCTCAACTGCTGAAGGGCACGCGGCTGGACTTTGAACAGAACGGCGCAAACGCAGTGCTGCTCAAATCTCGCCCCCAAGCGTCGGGCCCGCTGGAGCTTGGCACCACCAATGTGATCAGCAACCAACTGGGCACCGTTACCGAGGGCTCCGGCTCCTACACGCCGGGCACCATCGCTACCGCCACCAAATTGGTACTGACGCCACGGGAGACACCGCAGTCAATCTCCGTGGTGACCCGCCAGGCCATGGACGACTTCAGCCTCAAGTCAATCGACGACGTGATGCGCCATACCCCTGGCATCACCGTGGCCGCTTATGACAGTGAACGTACCTCGTATTACTCGCGCGGGTTTGCCATTCGCAACTTCCAGTACGACGGCATTCCGATCCTGCAAGATGCGCAATATTCTTCCGGCCACACCCTCACAGACACCGTGATCTACGACCGTGTCGAAGTCCTCAAGGGGGCCACCGGCCTACTCACCGGCGCCGGCGGCCCAGGCGGCACCATCAACATGGTGCGCAAGAAGCCAACCTCCGAATTCAAGGGCTACATCGACCTGGGCGCGGGTTCCTGGGACAACTATCGCTCCGAAGTGGATGTCAGCGGCCCGCTGACCGAGTCCGGCAACGTCCGTGGGCGGGCCGTTGCGGCCTATCAGGATAAACACTCATTCCTCGACCACTACCAGCGCCAGACCGCCGTGTACTACGGCATCCTGGAGTTCGACCTGGCACCCGACACCCTGCTGACGGTCGGCGCCGACTACCAGGACAGCGATCCCCAGGGCTCCAGCTGGTCAGGCTCGGCCTCGCTGTATGACTCGGCGGGCAATCGCATCAGCACACCGCGCGGCTTCAACAACGGGGCCAAGTACAGCAAGTGGGCACAGTACACGCGCACCGGCTTCGCGACGCTGGAACACACCTTCGACAATGGCTGGGTGGGCAAAGCCCAGTACAACCACCAGATCAACGGCTACGACGCGCCGCTTTCTGCCCTGCTGAACCCGAACGCAACCACCGGCAAAGCCATGCTGCTGACCCGTGCCTACGACGGTGAAACCACCAGCGACACCGGCGACCTGTACGCCACCGGCCCGTTCAGCCTATTCGGCCGCGAACATGAGCTGGTGGTCGGTACGTCGGTATCGCGCTCGCGCTGGATCGGCCGCAACTACACCAGCGCCATCTACACCGATGGCAATAGCCACGACTACTTCAACTGGGACGGCGATGCCACTAAGCCAGGCCGGGGCCCGGAAACCAGCTACAACGACGAGACCACCCGCCAGAGCGCCGGCTACATGACCGCCCGTTTCAGCGTGACGGATGACCTGCACCTGATGCTCGGCACCCGGGTCAATAACTTTGAAGTGACCGGCACCAGCCAGGTCAAGGACACCGGCAAGGTCATGCCTTACGCCGGCATCACCTACGACCTCAACGAAAACTTCTCGGCATACGCCAGCTACACCGATATCTACCTGCCGCAGCGCGAATACCGCGATATCAATGACAAGCCGGTGGAGCCGGACGAAGGTAAAAACTACGAAATCGGGCTCAAGGGTGAGTTCTTTGATGGCCGCCTGAACTCCAGCCTCGCGTACTTTGAGGTTCACGAAGACAATCGCGCAGTCACCGACGACAGCTACGTAAACGGAAGCATCCCCGGGCTTGATGGTGCCTACAAGGGGGTTGAATCCAAGACCAAGGGCTACGAAGCGGAAATTTCCGGGGAGCTGGCACCCGGCTGGCAATTACAGGCGGGCTACACCCACAAGATCATGCGCGACAAGCAGGGGGCGAAGCTGTCCACCTGGGAACCGGAAGACCAGGTCAATATCTACACCACCTACAAGCTGACCGGCCCGCTGGACAAACTCACCGTGGGCAGCGGCGTGCGCTGGCAGGGTACGGGTTGGAAGCTACTGACGAACAACTACACGACGGGCACCCAGGATAACTTCTCCCAGTCTCCACTCTGGGTAGTCGACGCGATGGCCCGCTATCAAGTTACCGACAACGTCTCGGCCGCCCTCAACATCAACAACGTCTTCGACAAGAAGTACTACACCAACATTGGCTTCTACAACTCGGTTTACTACGGCGACCCGCGCAACGTCATGCTGTCGACGCGCTGGGACTTCTGAGAACGTACAGCGCCCCTGGCCATAAGTGAACAGGCCTCAGCTAGCGCCTGACGAATCATCGTTTGTCCCCGCCATAGGCCTGAAATCTAATCCATCGCAAACAACTAACAATAACTGCGATGGAGCAGACCCACCCATGTCCCCGACCTTTTCTCTATTGATCCTTGGCGCGTCGATCCTATTGATTGTCGTGCTGATCGGTAAATGCCGTGTCCATCCGTTCCTGGCCCTGATCGCCGCCAGCCTGCTGGTGGGGGTCGGTACGGGCATGACCCCCACCGCGATTGTCTCGGCATTTGAGAAGGGCATGGGCAGTACGCTCGGGTTCCTTGCCGGGATCATTGGCTTGGGCAGCATCCTCGGCAAGTTGCTGGAAGAGTCTGGCGGCGCCAAGCGCATTGCGACCACGCTGCTGCGCCTGCTGGGCGAGCAGAACGCCGCGTGGGCGATGATGCTGGTGGGCTTTATTGCCGGGATTCCGGTGTTCTTCGAGGTGGGATTTGTGCTGCTGATCCCGCTGATTTATGTGGTTGCCCGGCAGACCCGGATCAACCTGTTGTACCTGGGCGTGCCGCTGGCGACCTCGCTGATGGTAGTGCACTGCATCCTGCCGCCGCACCCCGCCGCCACGGCCATTACCGGCATGCTCAATGCCGATATCGGCAAGGTGATTCTGTACGGGCTGATCGTCGGGTTGCCCACGGCGGTGATTGCCGGGCCGATCTGGGTCAAGCTGACCTGCGCGCGGCAGGCCCCGGCCGGTCAGGCTCAGTTTCTGGCTGAGCGTGGCGAGGGGAGCATCGATGACAGCCAGGCCCCCAGTTTCGCCATGGCGATGATCACGGTGCTGCTGCCCTTGGCGTTGATGGTCGGCAAAACCCTGGCAACACCTTTACTGAGCAAAGGCACGATGGCGTTTGAATGGGTGTCCTTCATGGGCAACCCGCTGATTGCCCTGGCGCTGTCGATTTGCTTTGCCTACTGGTCCCTGGGCCTGCGCCGTGGGCTGGGCATGGGCGATCTGCTTGAGCTGACCCACCGCTGCTTCCCGCCACTGGCCGGCATTCTGCTGGTGATCGGCGCCGGTGGGGCGTTCAACGACATGCTGGTCGGCAGCGGTATCGGCAAGGTCCTGGCGGATGTGCTGGGGCAGTCCAACATCAACCCGATCCTCCTCGCGTGGTTGATCGCCGGGCTGATGCACTTCGCCGTCGGCTCGGCCACCGTGGCCATGATCAGCACCGCCGGCATGGTCCTGCCGATCCTCGGGCAGAACCCGCAATACAGCCCCGAGATCCTGGTGATCGCCATCGGTGCCGGTGCCATCGGCTGGACCCACGTGACGGACTCGGCGTTCTGGGTCGTAAAAGAGTACCTGGGGATTTCCCTCTCCGAAGCCCTCAAGAAATTCACCGGCGCCACCGTGCTCGCTTCGGTGGCGGCCCTGATCTTTACCCTCACCCTTTCCCGGTTTGTATGATGACCCCCACTTCAAAGGCAGTGCCCATGATTCAAGGTAAAACGCTCGACGCCTGGTATGAAAGCCACCCGGTCATCAAGGCGCTGGTCGCACTTGAGCAGGTCAGTTGGTTCAACCCCGCGATCGCCCCGGCCGCTGTGGCCCTCGGGGATGTCGGCCTGAGCCTGGACGATGTAAAAGACGCCAGCGCGCGCCTGCTTCGCTTCGCGCCCTATCTCGCCAAGGTGTTCCCGGAGACGGCGGCGGCGGGTGGCATCATCGAATCGGCAATCCAACCGCTGAAGGCCATGCAGCACGCACTGTTGAGCGAAGCCGCCCTCCCCGACTGCGGCGCGCTGTGGCTGAAAAAAGACTGCGACTTGCCCATCTCCGGCTCGATCAAGGCCCGTGGCGGTATCCATGAAGTGCTCAAGCACGCTGAAGACCTGGCCCTGCAGGCCGGCTTGATCAGCCTCGACGATAATTACGCGGCCTTGGCCGGCGAGCACGCACGGGCGTTCTTCAACCAGTACAAAATCGCCGTGGGCTCCACCGGCAACCTTGGCCTGTCCATCGGCATCATCAGCGCCACGCTGGGGTTCCAGGCGACGGTGCATATGTCATCGGATGCGCGCCAATGGAAGAAGGACAAACTGCGCGCCAACGGCGTGACGGTGGTGGAGTACGCATCCGACTACAGCGTTGCCGTGGAAAACGGCCGCCAGCAGGCGCAAAACGATCCGGCCTGCTATTTCATCGACGATGAAAACTCGCCCCACCTGTTCCTCGGCTATGCCGTGGCCGCCGAGCGCCTGGCCCGGCAGTTTGAAGTGGCCGGGGTGCGGGTGGACACCGAGCATCCGCTGTTCGTGTACTTGCCCTGCGGAGTTGGCGGCGGCCCTGGTGGCGTGGCGTTTGGCTTGAAGCTGGCGTTTGGCGATGCGGTGCACTGCGTGTTTGCCGAACCGACCCACTCCCCCTGCATGCTGCTCGGTGTGTATACCGGGCTGCATGACCAGGTGAGCGTGCAGGACTTCGGCATCGATAACCTCACTGCGGCTGACGGCCTGGCAGTGGGCCGTCCCTCTGGCTTCGTCGGCAAGGCGATGCAGCGCCTGATCGATGGCTACTACACCGTCACCGACGAAGAACTCTACCGCCTGATGTTCCTCGCCCATGAGCTTGAAGGGGTAAAACTCGAACCTTCGGCCCTGGCCGGCGCGCCAGGCATTGTGCGGGTGCTCAAGGACGCGCAGTATTTGCAACGCATTGGCGTCGGGGCCACGCAGTTGGCCAACGCCACGCACTTGATCTGGGGAACCGGCGGCAGCATGGTCCCCGCTGAAGAGTTCGCCACCTACCTGGATAAGGGGCGCGCTCTGCAAACGACCACCCATCGCTGATCGCCGGCGGTTGACGCGAAGAGGGATACCCACATGGCAGCACCTGGCCTGAGCAAAGCGCCCAAGCTCAACGGCGCCCACCTGTCCAACCTGCATACGTTCCTGGTCGCCGCCCGCCACCTCAGCTTCGCCCGCGCCGCTGACGAGCTGTGCCTGACCGCCAGTGCGGTCAGCCACCGCATAGCGCGCCTGGAAGAGGAACTGTCGCTCAAGCTGTTCCATCGCTTGCCGCGCAAGGTCGACCTGACCGATGACGGCGAGCGGATTTTCAAGGTCATGCAGCACACCATGGACACCCTGTCCGAGGCTGTGCAGGAGCGTTCCGATACGCAGATCGAAGGCCAGCTGTGCTTCTACGCCAGGCCTTCCGTCGCGCAATGCTGGCTGGTGCCAAGGCTGGCCGATTTCACCGCCCGCTACCCCGGGATTCAACTGGATGTGCGGGTCGGCAACGAACCGATCGACTATCGCACCCGCCGTATCGACCTGGTGCTGTGCTACTCCAATGGCGAGCATCCGGGCCTGGAAAGTATCCGCCTGATGCCCGAGCGGATGGCCCCGGTGTGCAGCCCTCAATATGCCCAGGCCCATGGCTTGATCGGGCACCCGGAACGCCTGGCGCACTGCACGGTGCTGCACGATGTGGCGGCGTGGGACAACATTGCATTCGATGCAGAATGGCGTTTATGGCTGGATGCGGTGGGCGACCACAGCGAGCTGCCAAACCGCTTCATGACCTTTGACCGCTCCGACTTGAGCACCCTCGCGGCAATCAACCACGCGGGCGTCGCCATTGGCCGTGAGCAACTGGTACGCAAGCGCGTGCAGGATGGCGAGTTGGTGCTGCCGTTCGGTGAGTTCAGGGAGGCGGTGAACTATGGCTACTATCTGGTGCACCCCGCCCACGAAACCCTGCCCAGACGGCTCAAGGCGCTGATCGACTGGCTGACCGAGCAAGCCCTTTCATCCCAACGCCCCGCCTGATGACCTCACGCCACACTGCCCACCGTTCTACGCCCACCATGAATCACCCCATGCACCAACAGCCCCGCCACCAGCCCCCAGAACGCGCCGCCAATGCCCAGCAACGTGACATTGGCCGCCGTCGCCAAAAAGGTGATCAGCGCGGTTTCCCGGGTACGTGTATCGGCCATGGCATTGGCTAGGCTTGAACCGATGGCCCCGAGCAGCGCCAGGCCCGCCAGGGTGGTGATAAACGCGCGGGGCAGGACCATGAACAAGGTCGCCAGCGTCACGCCAAATACCCCGACCAGGATGTACAGCGCCCCACACACCAACCCGGCGATATAGCGTTTGGACGGATCCTGATGGGTATCGCGCCCGGTGCAGATCGCCGCCGTGATCGCCGCGATATTGAACGCATGGGCCCCGAACGGCGCCATCAGCAGCGACCCCAAACCGGTGACGGTGATGATCGGGTTGGCGCTGGTCTTGAACCCGTCGTTGCGCAGCACCAGCATGCCGGGGATGTATTGCCCGGTCAGGGTGATCACGAACAGCGGCAAGGCCACGCCAAAAAACGCCGCGATGGAAAAATGCGGCATTTCAAATACCGGTGCCGCCAGTTGCAGCTCCAAGCTGTGCAGGTCCAGCCGCTGTTGGGCGAGCAGCAAGCCCAGGCCAATCAACAGAATCCCGACCATCGCATACCGTGAAGTGAAACGGCGCAGCACCGCGTAGGACACCACCAGGGCAATCACCAGCAGCGGGTCCGCGCTGGCCCCACCAAACGCCGCCACGCCAAATTGCAGGAGAATCCCCGCCAGCAAACCCGCCGCAATGCCACCGGGGATCAGCCGCACCAAGCGCTCGAACGCACCGCTCAGGCCCAGCACGATAAAACCGATGGCGCACATCACATAGGCGCCGATCACTTCGGCATACGGTGTAAACGGCATGACCGTCGCCAGAAAGGCCACCCCCGGCGTCGACCACGCCGTGATGATCGGCTCGCGGTGGCGGTAGCTCAACCACGCGCCGGTCACGCCCACGCCGATACTCACCGACCAGACCCAGGACGCGGTTTGCGCCGCGCTCAGTTGCGCCAGGTGTGCGGCCTGGAACACCAGGACAAAAGTGCCGGCGTAATTGACGATGACCGAAATCAGCGCGCTGATGCTGGGGGACAGGTAGTCGGCGAGGCGCAGGCGTGGGGCGGGTCGGTTCATGGCGCATTCCTTGGGTTAAGGCCGCAAAGGCTACCAAGCACCGGACCGTCCTTTCAGTCCACTTCCCCACCTTGCACCAGACCACCCTTGAGGGCCTTGGCCAACTGTCGGCTGGCGCTGTCGATTTCACTGGGTGTCAGTGCCGAGAACCCCAGCAGCCAACCGCCCCTTGCCGGTGGTTGGGCATAGAGCCGCGTGAGACCTGGCAGTTGGATACCGACCCGCGCCGCCTGGCGAATCGTCTCCAGCTCCGACCATCCCTCATGCAGCACACAAGGCAACTGCAAGCCCCCGGGCGGCAAGCTGGCGGTGACCACATGGCTCAAGTGGCGCCCGACCGCCTCGGCCATGGCGTCACGTCGCTCGCCGTAGATTTTGCGCATGGCGCGTAGATGGCTGCCGAAATGCCCATCGCTCATAAAGCGCGCCAGGGTCAACTGGGTGATTTGCGGGGTGTGGCCGTCGAGGATGCTGCGGGCGTAAGTCATGGGCTTGACCAACTCCCGGGGCAGCACCATAAAGCCCATGCGCAAGCCGGGGTACAGGGATTTGCTGAAGGTGCCGAGGTACAACGTGCGCTGGTAGTTGTCCAGGCCCTGCACACAGGCGGTCGGCAGGCCTTCGTAGTGAAACTGGCTGTCGTAGTCGTCCTCGATGATCCAGCCTTGGCGCTGCGCGGCCCAGGCGATCAGGTCCAGGCGCCGCTCCAGCGCCAGGGTTGCGCCGCTGGGGTATTGATGGGACGGTGTGACATACACGGCGTTGGCGCCGCTGCGGTCGGCGCGCAAGGCGTCGATACACAGGCCCTTGGCGTCCACTGCCACCGGCACCACCTTGAGCTGGGCCATTTCAAACGCCTTGCGGGCGCCGAAGTAACCCGGGTCTTCCATCAAAATCGGCTGGCCTTCATCCACCAGCACCTGCGCGCACAAATACAGGGCCTGGCGCGTACTGGACAGCACCAGCACCTGATCCGGCGTGACCCGCGCACCGCGCTCCAGGTTCAGGTAGTCGGCGATGGCCTGGCGCAGGGGTTCGGCGCCTTGCGGGTCGCCGTGCAACAGCAGGTTCGGGCGATAATCCTTCAAGGCCTGGCGGTGCAGGCGCTCCCAGATGCCCACGGGAAAGGTGCGCGTTTCCGGCAACCCCGTGGCAAATGCCTTGACCACCTGCTGGTCGGTAACGCCGCCGCTGGCGAGGATCTGCGCGCCCCTGGCACTCAACGCCGAGGCCTGGTTCGTCACCACCGGCCGGCGCTTGCGCGCCCCCAGCAGGCTCGGCCCGATCTTCTCGGAGACGAAACTGCCCGAGCCTTCGCGCCGACACAGGTAACCGTCCAATTGCAGTTGGACGTAGGCCATTTCCACGGTATCCCGGGAGATGCCCAGTGACTTGCCCAGCGTGCGCGTGGCGGGCAAGCGGCTGCCGGGCGCGAGGATGCCCTCGAGGATCAACTGGCGCAGCACGCGCTGCACCCGGACCCGCAAATCCAGGGTGGCCAGCTTGGGGTCTGCCAGACGGATCTTCAGCGTGTCCAGTTCAAGGTTGTGGGTCATTGACTTGGCCAAGAGGGTAAAAACCATGCATCTTTGTGCGATGCCGCCGATATGTCCACGACCAATATCGGCGAGCGTTGTGGGCGGGCGCTACAGGGCCATGCGATATTCGATGCAGCCCGAGTCCTCGGCGATCCAGTTGTAGAGTTTCTGCGCGCGCTTATTGGTCTGCTGGGTATGCCAGTACAACCGTGCGCAGCCGTGGTATTGCGCATAGCGCTGGACCCATTCGATCAGCAGTTTGCCGGTGCCGCCGCCGCGCACCGTGGGGGCCACGTACAGGTCTTCGAGGTAGCAGAAGTCGGCGACCGCCCAGGTCGAGCGATGCAACAGCGCATGCACCAGCCCCACCAACTCATCGCCCTGCACCGCCACGGCACAGGCCATGACTTCATCGGCATCGAGCAAGCGGCTGAAGGCGGTGCGGGTGGTGGTCTCATCCAGGCTGACTTGATAAAAGTCCTGGTACGCCAGCCACAATTGCAGCCATTGCTCATAGTCTTCAGGTTGCACTGCCCTGACCACGATTGCCTGTGGATCGTTACTCATCGCGTTCTCCTATCGGGAACCCCAGGCCGGGATGGCTCGGGACAAGGCAATGGTAGGTTTCCCTGGCCGCGGCGAACCGACCACTTCGAGGCTACTTGGCAGGCCAATCCACAATAGGTTCTGCGTTCACAATTCGTTAAGGATTGCCTTCGTATACTCCAACACTGCCCCCTTGCCTCCGGTAACCCATCCCATGACCCGCCCTGCCCCACTGTTGCTGCTGCTTGCCGGTCTGCTGTTCTTCGTGGCCCTGGGCAATCATGCATTGCAAGGCTCTACCGAAGCCCGAGTGGCCGGGATTGCCATGGCTATGCACCTGGATAACGACTGGGTGGTGCCGCGCCTGTTCGGTGAGCCGTTCCTGGAAAAACCACCCCTGAGCCTGTGGCTGGATGCCGGGGCGATTCGCCTGTTTGGCGCCAGCACCGGCGTGGTACGCCTGGCCTCGGCGTTTGCCGGGTTGTTCAGTGTGATGCTGCTGTACGCCATGCTGCGTCGGTTCGGGCGGCCCAAGCCCCTGGCGTTTTGCGCGGCGTTAATGCTAGCGACCATGGCCAGTTACTGGAGCAATGTGCGCGGCGTGGGCGAGGACGCGTTGCTCAGCCTCGGCGTGACCCTGGCGCTGCTGGCGTTCTACCAGGCCACCCGGCCCGAGGCGCAACACACCTCCAACATGGGCAGCTGGATGTTGTTTAGCGCCGGGATGGCGATCGCCACCTTGAGCAAAGGCGTGCTGGGCCTGGCGATGCCGGGCATTGTGATTTTTGCCTACCTGGCCGGCACCAGCCTGTTGGACAAGCGTGTGCGGCCTGGCCAATGGCTGCGCCCGGGCGTGTTCACTTTAGTGGCATTGGTGCCTTTATGTATCTGGCTGTTTTTTTTGTATCAGCGCGGTGGGATGCAAGCGGTCGGTGAGGTGTTATGGACCAACAGTGTCGGACGTTTCAGCGGCTCCTTCGTCGAAGCCGGGCATTACGAGCCGATCTACTACTACCTGGCCAAACTGCCCGAGGCCTTTTTGCCGTGGAATATCCTGGTGTACCTGGGCCTGTGGCACTTTCGCAAACGCCTGGCGAGCAATCGTTACCTGCTGTTTTTCAGCCTGTGGCTGGTGGCGCAATTTACCCTGCTGACCTTCGCGTCGAGCAAGCGCACGGTCTACCTGATGTCGCTGACACCGGCGGCGGCCATCCTGGCCACCGAGTATGGAGCCGTCCTGCTCGGGCGCCTGAGCGAACGCCTGCGCCGCCGCCTGATTGCCGGCGTGTTTACCCTGGTGATCGCCTGCTACCTGGGCGCCGCGATCTGGTATGCCCCCAAGGCCGACCGCCGTGAATCCTTCGTGCCCCTGACCAACCAGGTCCAGGCACTGCAAGCCCAAGGCCACACGGTGGTGCTCTACCAACCCAATGAGCGCGTGGCGGGCGCCACGGTGTTCTACACCATGCGCAACCTGCCGATCCTGCAATCGCCAGCGCAACTGCGCGCCTATCTCGATGCCAAGCCGGGCAACGTGGCGCTGCTGGACCGCATCGAAGAACTGCCGACCCCGGTCACCCCCCTCCAGAAAATCACTGTGGGCAGCCGCCCCTACTACTTTGTCGAACAGTAAGGCCTACCAGAGCGCCAGGTCGTACGTCAGGTAGACCCGGTAGTTATCGCGGTCACTGGCATAAGTGGAGCGGTAGGTGGCCTTGCGCAACTCCACGCCCAGGCCTTTGAGGGTACTGTCCTGGATCACGTAGCGCAGGTGGGTGTCGGACTCCCACTCGCGCGCTTCGCGGCCCTTGAAGTCGCCGTTCTGGCCCTTGTAGTAACGGGTCATGAAGCTCAGGCCCGGCAGCACGGCGGCGAAGTCATAGTCATAGCGCAGCATCCAGGTTTGCTCACCGGCCTGGATAAACTTGCCGACCCCGGCGTTGCTGAACGAGTACACCGTCGACACGCTGGCATAGGGCAACGCGGTGTCGCCGCTGACTTTCTGGTAGCCCACGCCCAATGCCTGCGGCCCCAGGCGATAGGTGAACAGGCCGCTGAACATGTCGCTGTCGACCTTGCCGTTGCGTGCCTCGCCAGCTTCATTGCTGATGAAGTAGCGCAAGTCACTGGTCAGGCTGCCCGGGCCCAGCGGCTGTTTATGCACCAGGCCGAGGAATTGCTGGCGATAGAACTCGCGCATTTCCCCGTAGTACCAAGTGCCACTGAGCGTAGGCGTGAAGGCATAGGTGGCGCCGGCAAAATCAAAGTCGCTGCCCTTTCTGCCGCTGTAGCCCTGTGGATAAATATCCACGCTGTCGGTGGAGTTGCGCTGCTTGAATTGATCCAGATGCCCGCTGTGCAGGTACAGGTTGCGGATGCCGCTGTATTCGACCTGGGTGCCGCGAAACGTCTGGGGCAGCAGGCGCCCGTCGTTGTGCACCAGCACCGGGATCTTGGGCAACAGGGTGCCGGTTTTCACCACGGCCGCGCCGATGCGCATTTTTGCGGTCACGCCAAGGCTGGAAAACTCATTGGCGGCGCGCCCATCGTCGTGGACCGGCAACAGGCCGGTGCCCGCATGGGTGCGGCTGGAATCGAGCTTGATCCCCGACAGCCCCAGGGCATCCAGGCCAAAGCCTACGGTGCCTGCGGTGTAGCCTGACTGCAGGTTGAGCAGAAAGCCTTGCGCCCACTCCTTGCGGTCCTCGCCACCGTCGCGATAACCGTCGTTGAAATAGTAATTGCGCAGGGTCAGCTTGCCCTGGGAATCCTCCCAGAACCCCTGGGCCATCAGCGATGGCGACAGACTCGCCAGCAAGCCGGCGGTGACCGCGCCGCCCCTCGTGAAACGCTCACGCATACCTGTTTCCTCAATGCCGTATTGTCGATTTTTATGGGCAGTTGCGCCGTGTGCCAGGCTGGACGCCAGGTCACATTGGGGCGGACACTAACGGCTTGCCGAACGCCCCACAACGTTATGCGAGAAGCGCATGACGCTATGCGCAAAGCCGCCCTTCGACAGGAAACCCACGGTGAACCTCAAGCAACTCGAAGCCTTCAAGGCGATCATGTCCACCGGCTCGACCATCGGCGCGGCCACGCGCATGGGCCTGTCGCAGTCTGCGGTCAGCCGCCTGTTGAGCCAGTTGGAGGACGCCCTGGGATTTGCCCTGTTCCTGCGCAAAAAGGGTCGTTTGATGGCCACGCCAGAGGCCGAGGAATTGCTCACCGAAGTCGCCGGCCTGGTGGACGGCATGCAGCGTATCCAGCGCCTGGCGGATGAGATGCGCGTCGGCCGCTCGCGCAAGAGCCTGCTCAAGGTCGGCGTGCCCACCAGCATGACCCAGCAATTGTTGCCGCGTATTGTTGCGGACTTTCTCAAGGACCATGAAGACATCGTGGTCGAGTTGCTGACCGGCTCCTACGACATGATCGAGCGCGCCGTGCTGGACCGCACAGCCGACCTGGGTTTTGTGCGCCTGCCCACCGAGATTCCCGACTTCGATATCGAGCCGGTGCTGCACACCGAAGGCGTGTGCGTGATGCCGGCCGACCACCCATTGAGCCGCCACGCGTTCATCGAGGTGCAGCATCTGCGCGATATGCCCCTGGTGATGTTGGGCCGGCAACGGGCGGTGCGTACCGAGCTGAACCAGATGTTCCGCGCCGCCAACCTGACACCCCAGGTGCGGGTCGAAGTGCACTCGGTGGGCGCCGCCTGCAGCTTTGTCGCCGAAGGCCTGGGGGTGTCGATCGTCAATGGCTTGCTGGCCAGCCACTTCATGCACCTGCCGATTGTCAGCCGGCCGTTTCGCCCGGCGCTGCCCTATACATTTGGCCTGGCGTTTCGGGCCGATGAACCACGCTCGCAGTTGGTAACGGCCTTTGCCGAGCACCTCAAGCAGCGGCTGAATCTCATCGAAAAAACCCCATAACCCCACACCGACTGCGTAAAACGCATACCCCAACCCGCCCCATGCATAACGTTGTGGGCCTGCGCGCTTTGCCCTAGTGTCCGCCCAACCAAGCGTCACTACCCACAACAATAACAGCGCACACACCCCGCCCAGACGGGGTCGCGCCGGGGCCGCCAGTATGACCGAACCGCAGATCCTCCGTACCCCACCGCCCACCGAGGCGGCCGCAGACAAACCCGTGCAACGCAAGCAAATCAACCCGGCGATTATTCTGCTGAGCATCGTCCTGCTCGCCGTGGCGTTCACCTATGCAGTGAACGCCGGCAAGTTCCAGCGCCACAATGGCCTGGTGGTGCCAGGCTCGTATCAGGTGCTGGAAAAACAGGACGCCCTCAGCCAGCTGTTCTCCCTGGAACCACGCAAGGCCGGCGACACCATGGCCCGCCCGGTATCGTTGGTGGAAGGCTTCATGGCCATTCCCCAGGGCATCGAAAAGCGTGCGGCGCTGATTTTCATGGTGCTGTTCATCGGCGGCATGTTCGGCGTGCTGAACAAGGCCGGGGTCATCGACGCCGGGCTGGAGCGCCTGCTGGGCCTGACGCGCGGCAATATCTACGTGCTGGTGCCGAGCCTGATGCTGGTGTTTTCCGCCGGCAGTACCTTTATGGGGCTGGCCAAGGAATTCATCCTGATCGTGCCGTTGATGGTGGCCATGGCCAATCGCCTGGGGCTGTCGAACCTGATTGGCCTGGCCATCGTCACCATCTCGGTGAAGATCGGCTACCTGGCGTCCATCTCCAACCCGGTGGCCTTGTCCGTGGCCCAGCCGATGGTCGGCCTGCCAATCTTCAGTGGCTTGAGCATGCGCGTCGCGGCCTATTGCACCTTCCTGCTGGTGGGCATCGCGTTTGTGTTGTGGAGCATTCGCAGGCACGGCTTTGATGCCAGCGCGCAGATCGCCTTTGAAAGCAAGCCCCTGCCGATTCGCCACCTGCTGAACCTGCTGGTGCTGGGCGGCGGGATCGGTTTTTTGGTGTATGCCTCCAACCGCTGGGGCTGGAAATACCATGAGCTGTCGGCGTTCTACCTGCTGCTGACCGTGGCCTTCGCCGTGATCGCCGGGCTGGCCGCCAGCACCGCCGCCAGCGCGTTTGTCGATGGCATGAAAAAGGTCCTGATCGCCGGCGTCTTGATCGGCCTGGCGACCGCCGTGGAAATCATCCTCAGCACGGGCCAGGTTTTGGACACCATCGTCAACAGCCTGGCCAACCTGGTGGGCGACCACGGGCCGGTGGTCTCGGCCTACGGCATGTTCTTCGCGCAGCTGGGGCTGGATGTGCTGATCCCGTCCACCTCCGGCCAGGCCGCGGTGACCATGCCGATATTCGGGCCGCTGGGCCAGTTGTCCGGGGTCAGCCCGCAAACCACCGTGTTTGCCTTTTTGATGGGCAACGGCCTGACCAACATGATCACCCCGACCTCCAGCGGCCTGCTGGTGCTGCTGGCCACCGCCAACGTCGGCTGGGGCCAGTGGGCGCGCTATATCCTGCCGCTGTTCCTGATCTATGCGGTGCTGGCGATGGTGCTGTTGGCGATTGCCGTGCACACCGGATATTGAGTCGATGAGTGTTTTACCTATGCAAACCCTGCACAACCAGATGATCGCCATGCGCGATGGCATCCACCTGGCCACCGATATCTACCTGCCGGACGGCGCAGGACCGTTTCCGGTGGTGATCGAGCGGACGCCCTATGACAAGTGCAAACCGTCGCGCTCGGAAAAACAGCTCGACGGCCAGCACATCTCCCGCGAGCAAATGGCGGCGCGTTTTACCGCCCGGGGGTTTGTCGCGATCTTCCAGGATTGCCGCGGGCGCTACGCCTCCGAAGGGCTGTTCACCAAGTACACCGCCGAGGGTGAAGACGGTTTCGACACCCTGGCCTGGATCGTCCGCCAGCCGTGGTGCAATGGCAGGATCGGCAGCATGGGCCTGTCTTACGCGGCCCATACCCAACTGGCGATGGCCTGCCTGCATCCGCCGGGCCTGAGCAGCATGGTGCTCGACAGCGGCGGCTTCGCCAACGCCTACCAGTGCGGGATTCGCCAGGGCGGCGCGTTTGAACTCAAGCAGGCCACCTGGGCGTTTCGCCAGGCCAAGGAAAGCCCGGCCGCCCTGGCCGACCCGCAGGTGCGCCAGGCGCTGGAAGCGGAAGATCTGCACGCATGGTTCCGCCGTATGCCCTGGCAGGCGGGTCAGTCGCCATTGCGCCATGTGCCCGAGTACGAAGCCTATCTGCTGGAGCAGTGGGCCCAGGGCACCTTCGGCCCCTACTGGCAGAAACCCGGGATTTATGCCGAAGGGCATTACGGGCGCTTGCCGGATATTCCCGTGTTGTTCATGTCCAGTTGGTACGACGCTTATGTCAGTTCGACCCTGGCCAACTACGCGGCCTTTAACCAGGCCAGCCGCGCACCGCAACAGTTGATCATGGGGCCGTGGTTGCACGGTGACCGCAATATCAGCCATAGCGGCGATGTGGAGTTCGGCGCTCAGGCCGCGTTTGACGGCCAGGTGGCCGAGGATTGGTTGAGTTGCCGCCTGCACTGGTTCGAGCAATCCCTCAAGCCCGGGATGCCGCCACCGCAGGCCCAGGTGAAGGTGTTCCTGATGGGCGGCGGCAGCGGCTTGCCGGATGAAAAGGGGCGCCTGCAACATGGCGGGCGCTGGTTGCAGGCCGAGCACTGGCCACTGCCCGGCACCCAGGCGCTGACCTTGTACCTGGATAAGCAACGGCAATTGACCGAGGTTGCACCCAGCACTGACGAGGCCGTCTTGGGTTACTACGCCGACCCGGCCAACCCGGTGCCGACCGTGGGCGGGGCCTTGACGTCCGGCGCGCCGATCTTTGTCGGCGGGGCCTTCGACCAGCGCGAACGCGCAGATTTTTTTGGCAGCCGTGGTGACAATCGGCCCTTGTGCGAGCGTGACGATGTGCTGAGTTTCCAGACCGCGCCCCTGGCGGCCGACCTGATTGTCGCCGGGGCGGTGCAGATCGAGTTGTGGATCGACAGCGACGCACCGGACACCGATTTCACCGCCAAGCTGGTGGACGTCTACCCACCGAGTGCCGCCTACCCGGAAGGCTTTGCGATGAACATCACCGATGGCATCCGCCGCTGCCGTTATCGCGACGCTTGGGAGCAGCCCACACCGCTGACGCCCGGCCAGCGGGTGAAGGTGACTATTGAGCCCTTTGCCACCTGCAACCTGTTCAAGCAGGGCCATCGCCTGCGTCTGGACATATCCAGTAGCAACTTCCCACGCTTCGACGTCAACCCCAACAGCGGCGAAGCCGAGGGCCAGGCCAGGCACCCGCGCATCGCGCACAATCGTCTGCACATGAGCCGGGAGGCGGCGTCGTGCCTGGTCCTGAGCATCCTGCCCACAAGCTGACCCCCACCGCCCAGTGGCGAGCGGGCTTGCACGCTCGCCACTGGGCGCCAGCGGTTGAAAGCAACCACTCATCCACGAAGCCTGCCTTGATTAAAAAACCGTTTCAGCTCTCGCCCTGCCTGCCGATACCCCCTGACTCTCCATCGGCTGGGCGATCTTCCAGCAACTGATGTACACGCAATCTGTTCCTGGAGGAATTCGATGAATACATGGTTTGGCAACATCAGCGTCAACTTGAAACTGGGCCTGGGCTTCGGCCTGGTCCTGGTGCTCACCTCGATCCTTGCGCTCACTGGCTGGACCAGCCTCGGCGGCCTGATCGACCGCAGCAACTGGATGAGCGATATCACCCAGCTCAATGCTTCGCTGACCAAACTGCGGATCGTGCGCCTGCAATACATGCTCGCCAATGGCGACGAAACCGTGGCAGAGAATGTCCAGGCCACCCTCGACAGTTTTGCTGCGCAGCAGCAACAGTTGATCAACAGCTTCAAGAGCCCGGAAAACCTCAAGCTGCTCAACGAACAGAAAGCCATCATCACCGCTTACCAGCAGTCATTGAACAAAATGCGCGAGGCCTACCGTAACGGCAACGCGGCACGTCAAACCATGGGCGAGCGCGCCGACGCCGCCGGCCTGGTGATTGCGGCCCTGGACCACAGCGTACGCCAGATGCCTGAAAGCAGTGAGCGCTTCGCCCAGTACGAAGCGGTCAACCATGCCAAGGAAGAGTTCCAGGTGGCCCGCTATGAAGTGCGCGGCTACACCGGCAACGTCAACCCGGACACCGAGGCCCGTGCGGCGGCGCAAATCGAATCGGCGATCAATGGCCTCAAAGGCTTGAAGAACGTGTTCGGCGAGTCCCAGCAAACCGAGCTGACCGCCCTGGAAAACGCCCTGGGCGCCTACCGCAATGCACTGCAGGTGTATAAAACGGCCAACGCCAATATCGTCCTCGCCCGCCAGGAAATGACCGTGCAGGGCGCCGATATCGTGTCACGCAGCGAAGCGCTGTATGACATCCAGCTGCAACGTCGCGACGCCGAAAGCGTCCGGGCCCGCAGCCTGCAACTGATCAGCACGGTGCTGGCGTTGTTGGTGGGCATTATCGCCGCGCTGGTCATCACCCGGCAGATCACCCGCCCCCTGCAGGAAACCCTGGCGGTGGTCGAGCGTATCGCCTCTGGCGACCTGAGCCACAACATCCAGGTGACCCGCCACGATGAACTGGGCGTGCTGCAACAAGGCATCCAGCGCATGGGCAGCACCTTGCGCGAGCTGATTAGCGGTATCCGCGACGGCGTCACGCAGATCGCCAGCGCCGCCGAAGAGCTGTCGGCCGTGACCGAACAGACCAGCGCCGGGGTCAACAGCCAGAAGATCGAGACCGATCAAGTGGCCACCGCCATGCATGAGATGACGGCCACTGTGCAGGAAGTGGCGCGTAACGCCGAACAGGCCTCCCAGGCCGCATCGGCCGCCGATGGCCAGGCCCGCGAGGGCGACAAGGTGGTGGCCGAAGCCATCGCCCAGATCGAACGTCTGGCCGACGAAGTGGCGCGCTCTACCGACGCCATGGCGCACCTGCAACAAGAGAGCAACAAGATCGGCAGTGTGATGGACGTGATCAAGGCCGTGGCCGAACAAACCAACCTGCTGGCGCTCAACGCCGCCATCGAAGCCGCACGCGCCGGTGAAGCCGGGCGCGGGTTTGCCGTGGTCGCCGATGAGGTGCGTGGCCTGGCCCAGCGCACGCAGAAATCCACCGAGGAAATCGAAGGCCTGGTTGCCGGCTTGCAGAACGGTACCCAGCAGGTGGCCACTGTGATGAACAACAGCCGCAGCCTGACCGACAGCAGCGTCGAACTGACCCGCAAGGCCGGCGTCTCCCTGGAGAACATCACCCGCACAGTGTCGAACATCCAGTCGATGAACCAACAGATCGCCGCCGCTGCCGAACAGCAAAGCGCCGTGGCCGAAGAAATCAGCCGCAGCATCGTCAATGTGCGTGATGTCTCGGAGCAGACGGCCACAGCCAGCGACGAGACCGCCAAGTCCAGTGTCGAACTGGCACGACTGGGCAGCCAGTTGCAGCAGATGGTCAGCCATTTCCGGGTCTGAACAAAAAGCCGCCCCGGCCAAAACCGGGGCGGCTCCGCTTCTCAGGCCTTAACGGTCATCGAAGCTGTCTCGCAGGAATTTCCAGACGTGATAGACACGCAGGCAATTCACGACGAGGTCCCACGTACGTCGTGCAAACTTGGACATACTCAGCCCTCCTAGAGTTGGGCCTTACCTCCAGCACACTTACCGGAACACGTGAGCCTTTGGACGCGAGTCGATCGCTCCTCTTGAGGTGGCCAGGCTAATGGTCCTTCCGCATGAATCCGGCACGGATTACTAGCCCGTGGCGGCCGGTCCGGAATTCGCCCGCGTACCCGACTCACTCAAAAGCGACAAACGCAGAACGGGGAAGATCCTAACCAACATCTCGGCCAAAGGTGTGACCAACAGTGGTCAAACATCCAGTATTTGACGGTAGATTTATTGCAGCCTTTTGCAGCCAGATTTGACGCGAGAAAACCTTCAGAGACGATCATCGCTCAATCTTGCAGACCGATATGAACAGCGCTAATATCCCTGCGAGTCGATTGCTCCTTTTGAGATAGCAACCCTAGCTACTAACTGGGATTGCAATAAAAAACCGCCCACCAAGGCGGTTTTTTATTGCCTGCGATTTGTCGATCCGGCCTCGCCTTCTTCGCAATTCCAAGCAAACAGCAAAAAGCCGCCCCGGCCAAAACCGGGGCGGCTCCGCTTCTCAGGCCTTAACGGTCATCGAAGCTGTCTCGCAGGAATTTCCAGACGTGATAGACACGCAGGCAATTCACAACGAGGTCCCACGTACGTCGTGCAAACTTGGACATACTCAGCCCTCCAAAAGTTGGGCCTTACCTCCAGCACACTTACCGGAACACGTGAGCCTTTGGACGCAGGTCGGTTACGTCTCTTGAGGTGGCCGGGCTAATGGTCCTTCCGCATGAATCCGGCACGGATTACTAGCCCGTGGCGGCCGGTCCGGAATTCGCGTGCGTGCCCGACGCCCCCAAAAACGACAAACGCAGAACGGGGAAGATCCTAACCAAAACTTCGGCCCAAGGTGTGACCAACAGTGGTCAAACATCCAGTATTTGATAGGTGATTTATTGCAGTTTTTTGCAGCCTGATTTGATGCGAAAAAAGCTTTAGAAACGATCGGGGCCAATCATCGTTGAACCTTGCAAACCGATATGACCAACGTTAGTATTTCCCGGCAGGTCGATTGCGTCTCTTGAGGCCGCAACCCCAGCCACTAACTGGGATTGCAATAAAAAACCGCCCACCAAGGCGGTTTTTTATTGCCTGCGATTTGTCGATCCAACCTCGCCTTCTTCGCAATTCCAAGCAAACAGCAAAAAGCCGCCCCGGCCGAAACCGGGGCGGCTCCGCTTCTCAGGCCTTAACGGTCATCGAAGCTGTCTCGCAGGAATTTCCAGACGTGATAGACACGCAGGCAATTCACAACGAGGTCCCACGTACGTCGTGCAAACTTGGACATACTCAGCCCTCCTAGAGTTGGGCCTTACCTCCAGCACACTTACCGGAACACGTGAGCCTTTGGACGCTAGTCAGTGCTCCTGTGAGGCGGCGGGGTTGATGGTCCTCCTGCATGAATCCGGCACGGATTACCAGCCCGTGGCAGTCGGTCCAAAATGTGCGCGCGAACCCAGCCAACCTACTTCACGGCGAACGCAAAACGAGGGCGATATTAGCTCAGCACCTCACGCCAAGGTGTGACAAACAGCGGCGGATCCCCCTGCAAAGTTGTTGCTGTTTTTTGCGTTTGCCAGTAACAAAAACTGGCACGGACGAGAGTGGCGAACGTTTCTCGTCAGGTCTTGCATAAAGCCATAAAGCGGCAGTAGTATCGCCAACACGTCAGTGCTTCCTGTGAGCGCGCAACCCCAGCCACTAACGGGGATTGCAATAAAAAACTGCCCTACCAAGGCGGTTTTTTATTGCCTGCGATTTGTCGATCAGCCTTCGCCCTCCTCGACAAACACCAGCCGATTACCAAACGGGTCCTTGATGCTCATCTCCCGTGAGCCCCAGGGTGTTTCCTCGACTCCAGGCTTGGCGAAGCGATAATTCTTGGCCTGCAATTGCTGCTGGAACGCATCCACCCCCGGCGCCTGAATCCGTACCGCCGCGCCTGGCGAGGCGTCGCCATGGTGCTCGGATAAATGCAGCACGCACTCGCCCAGGGACACTTGCAGATACAACGGGAAATCCGCCTCGAACCGGTGCTGCCAATCGACCTTGAACCCCAGGAAATCGACGTAGAATTCCAGCGCCTTGGCCTCGTCGAAAATCCGCAGGATGGGCGTGACTGTTCCTAACTGCATAAGACTCTCCAACTCCAGAAAACGTCCTGTCAATGCACCACCCTACCCCAAGCGCTTGGCAGTTTTGCACTCAAGAATGGGGAATCTTGGTAATCCGCGCGTTCGACAGGTCATCATTGGACAGATGTACTTCATCGAACTTGTAGGAATTTGCCGCAAACTCATCCAGACGGCCCTCCTTGCGCAGACGCTCAAGGGTGCCTGGCGCCACGCACTGACGGGCTTCGACGAACTGGGGGTTGGCCTCGATATTTTCATTGAAGGACACAGCAGGAATGCCGCGGCTATCGATTTCGTACAGATTATAATCGCCGCCGAACTCCGTATCGCCAAAGTGCATGGCCGCCGCCTTGGAGCGGGAAGCCACCACCACATTGCCGTCCATCATTTTTTCGGGACCGGAAAAGAAATTGGAATCCCTGAAACCAATATTTTCCGGATTCCCCCGGCGCTCCACGCGCTCTGCCTTTTCGACGCGGTACAGCTTGGGCAGGTCAGTGCGCTCGATCATGCCCCGACTGTTGAAATAACCACCGGCAGGCAGGGTGACACGGTCCTTGAAGGGGTTGGTCTTGATGATATTATCCTCATAAGGCTCGTAATCCCCGGATGACGTGGCATCCGAAGCCACGGAAGGCGGCGACTGCTCATCCTCCGACAGTTCACCTTCCGACTCATCAAGCCTTGGCCTTTTGGGGTTGGGTGATTCCACGATCTCATAGCTGGGCTGCACCGGGGGCCGCTTGGCGCCCGGCTGCAAGTAAATCTCCATGGACGGATCCCATAGCGGATTCAGTTTCCCCCCCTGCGGCTCTGGCAAACGGGGGGGAGCGGTCGGGCTCATCACGACCCCGATTTTCCCGTTCACCCGTCGGTAATTGAAAAAGGGTTTATTGCCGGATGCGCTTGCGGCCTCACCCGCCGCTGGCTGCGGGACCGTTTCAAGAGGTGCCTCGCCGGTAGATGACCCTGACTTGCCCAAGGCATGGAAGAACGCCATGGTCGCCACGTCCATCGCGGCGGCGTGCAGGCCGTTCTTGCGCTCGGCCTGGGTATCGCCTTCGACCGCCTGGTCGATCTCCAACCCCACCTGCGCGCCATACGACGCCGCCCCAATCGCGATTCCAATCGGCCCGAGCAGGGCCATCGGAATCGAAAATACGGCGTTGCCCGCCTGCAACATACCCAGGGCATCGTCTTTATATACCTCGGCATTGGACTTCATTTCGGTGTCTGCATCGTTGTTGATGCGCTGGCGGGTCTGGCTGGCCATATAGGAAAACACGTCGCCACCGATAGGGTAATTCAGGGTGTTGATATGGCTGTCGTTGGCCGCCATGTTCCCGGTGCTTATTTTTTTCAGGGTGCTGTCCACCCCGTTGCTACTCAGGGCACCGAAGATGCCCTGCTGACGATCACGCAGGGAAAAATGCTCCTCCAGCGCCGTGGCCTTCGCCGGGTCCTTGCTCTGCTCAAGCACCCATTGATCCACCGCCGCGCGGTCCTTGAACGACAACAGGGAGGGGGTGTTCCCGGGGATATACAAGGTTTCACCGCCGTCCGAGGCCACAAACCGCAAAATATTGTTGGAGCTGTAGCCATTGATATCAAAACACAGCACCTTGGTATCCTGGGCTGGCGTGGCTTCTGCCTGCAATTGCGCCTTCGACACCGGCCCTTCGAGCGGCACGTTGGGCGCCGCCGCTTGCATGACACTGGCATACGCCTGAGGGCTCAAGCCCTGGCTGGGATCCTTTTGGTTGAGGTCCCGGGCAGCGCGAGCCTCGATGACAAACTGTTTTTTCGCCAATGTGCGCCACTCGCTGCCGTTCTGGGTCCAGAAGTCGTCCAGCTTGGCGATCACCTTCTTCTGCAGGTCACCCTCGCGCACCACATCCAACAACTCGCTGGGTTTCAGGCGCAGTTGATTGTCAGCGTTATAGCTGCCCTTTTGCGGGCCATCCAGATAGAGGCCGTAGACCGAATCCAGATCACGCCAGGCCTCCTTGGCATTGGGTACATCTTCATGAAACTTTGAATAGATGTAGCCAGGCCCGGTCCGATCAAGAATGAACAGGCCCAGGCGCTTGAAAAAGTCCGGGACACTTTCACTGTCAAGCAACGAGAACGGGCTTTTGTTCGAGGAAATGAAATGCGCGACCGCCTGGGCCTTACCGGCGGTGCCATAGCGCTCTGCCGAAAAGAAATCGCTGGCGACGGCCTCGGTGAGGGTCATGGAGGATTCGGGCGGCCCGCTATGCTCCCAGCCCGTCACCGCGCTGGTGTTGTGCGTGCTGTTGGCGGATGAGAATTTATGCAGGTAAACCTTGTCTGGATCGATCCATTGATGGGTCAGGTTCCAGACTTTTTCCTGGATCCAGCCTTTGATCGTATCGCGGGGGAACGGAAAGGTTTCCAGCCCATTGTCGCCTGGCAAATCTGCCTCGTCCGTGCGTTTTCCGTCGGTCGCAGTGGCAGTGAAGATGGACGGGTTACCGAAACGACTGACGCTATCATATTGATT
Organism: Pseudomonas sp. GW821-FHT01D09; assembly: GCF_059422465.1. Taxonomy (NCBI): domain Bacteria; kingdom Pseudomonadati; phylum Pseudomonadota; class Gammaproteobacteria; order Pseudomonadales; family Pseudomonadaceae; genus Pseudomonas; species Pseudomonas sp. GW821-FHT01D09. The sequence continues at coordinate 16,505 of NZ_JBWKWY010000014.1, read as the reverse complement.
GTGCATACAGGATCTCCGTAAAAAGTCCTGCCTATCTTTAGATAGCCCCCCCACACCCACAACCCGTTTTTTGTAAGCCATCATTGACCACAATCTGACACATCTGGCGTCGTATAGCGCCAAATCACTGTAGGACAAAACCCGTCCGCAAATCACCACTACGCGCCAGGAAACGCCCTGCCCGCTGACCGTTCGCCCGAGCGTCGCAGTAGCTCAACACACCATTGACCCACACCCCTTCAATGCCCTCGGCGGCACGTTGCGGGTCCTTGAAGTCCGCCACATCCCTTACCCGCAACGGGTCGAACAGCACCAGGTCGGCCCAGTGCCCCTCGCGGATTTCGCCACGCCCGGCCAGGCCAAAGCGCGCGGCCGACAAGCCGGTCATTTTGTATACAGCTGTGTGCAGCGGGAAAAGTCCCAGGTCGCGGCTGAAATGTCCGAGTACCCGCGGGAATGCACCCCACAAGCGTGGATGGGGGAACGGGTCTTCCGGCAAGCCATCGGAGCCCACCATCGACAGCGGATGGGCGAGGATGCGTTGTACATCGGCCTCATCCATGCCGTAGTACACCGCCCCCGCCGGTTGCAGGCGGCGGGCAGCGTCCATCAGGGACACGCCCCACTCGGCGGCAATCTCCTGCAAGTCCCGCCCACCCATTTGCGGGTGCGGCGTCGACCAGGTGATGGTGATGCGAAAGGCATCGGTGACTTGCTTGAGGTCCAGGGTCGAGGAACTGGCGGCATAGGGATAACAATCGCAGCCCACCGGATGGTTCTTCGCCGCCTGTTCCAGGGACGCCAGCAGTTGCGGGCTGCGCCCCCAGTTGCCCGCGCCGGCACATTTGAGGTGGGAGATGATCACCGGTGCCCTGGCATGGCGGCCGATCAGGAACGCCTCGTCCATGGCCTCCAGCACCGGCTCGAATTCACTGCGCAGATGGGTGGTGTACAGCGCGCCGAACGCCGTCAGTTCTTCACTCAGTTGCAGCACTTCGTCGGTGTCGGCGTTGAACGCGCTGGCGTAGGCCAGGCCTGTGGATAAGCCGAGGGCGCCCGCTTCGAGGCTTTCCTGCAACTGCTCGCGCATCGCCGCGATTTCGGTGGCGGTGGCGGTGCGGTGCAGGTCGTCCATATGGTTGCTGCGTAAAGCGGTATGGCCAATCAATGCCGCAACATTGAGGGCCGGCTGAGCGTTTTCCACTGCCGCGCGGTAATCGAGAAAACGCGGATAGGCAAACGCCTCGGCCTTGCCCAGCAGGTTCATCGGGTCCGGCGGATCGCCGCGCAGGCTGACCGGCGCGGCGCTGATGCCGCAGTTGCCGACGATCACCGTGGTCACGCCCTGGCTGAGCTTGGGCAACATCTGCGGCTGGCGGATCACCACCGTGTCGTCGTGGGTGTGCACGTCGATAAAACCCGGCGCCAGTACCCGGCCACTGGCCTCGATTTCATGCTCGCCCTGGGCGGCCGACAAGTCGCCGATCGTCTCGATCCGCCCGTCGCGCAGCCCCACGTCGGCGATATACCCCGGTGTGTTACTGCCATCAATGATCAGCGCCTGGCGAATCAGCGTGTGGTACTTCATCTCAATCTCCAAGCGGCAGGCTGTCAGGGCCGCCGCGATAGTCGTCCAGGGCCAGCTTGATCCGGCGCAGGCGTTCCTGGTTGTCGTCCGGCATGGCCAAGGCCAGTTCGGTGGCGAGTACATCGATGGCCAGCAGCATGCCGTAGCGTGCCGCCGTGGGTTTATAGATAAAACTGGTTTCGGCCGGTTGCAGCGGCAGCAACACGTCGGCCAACTGCGCCAGCGGCGAGTCGGCCAGGGTGATGGCGATAATCGGTGCGCCATAGTTGCGGGCCAGTTCCACCACGCCCAGCAGCTCGGGGGTCAGGCCGGTGAGGGAGCAGACAAGCAGTGCGTGTTCGGCGCTCAATGTGGCGGCGGTGACCCGCATCATCACCGGGTCATGGCAGGCGGCAATCGGGTAGCCCAGGCGTACCAGGCGCACCTGCAACTCGGCGCTGCACAGGCTCGATGGGCCGCCCATGCCAAAGGCGTGGATCATCCGCGCCTTGCCCAGCAGGTTCACCGCATCGACAAAAGCGGCCTGGTTGAAGCCCGACAGGTGCTGGCGCAAGGTTGCTTCGATATCGCCGAGGATCTGCCGATGAAACGCCGACTGCTCGGGCAACCCCGCAGGATCCAGGAAACGACTGCCCACGCCGCTGGCCTGGGCCAATTGCAGGCGCAGGTCGCGCAAGTCGCGGCAACCGACGCTGCGAGCGAACCGCGACAAGGTGGCGGTGCTGACCTCGGCGCGCAGGGACAGCGCTTCCAGGCTGGCGGATGCGGCAAAGCCCACATCCTCAAGCATCAGCCGGGCGATACGTCCTTCACCAGCGCTGAAGGAATCCTGGCGGGCGCGGATCTGGTAGAGGATGTCCATGGAGTCTCCGGGTTACAGGATGCAAGACAGACCATAAGTAAGACCGAATGCGACCAGGGAAATCAGGGTTTCCAGCACGGTCCAGGTCTTGAAGGTCTGGATCACCGTCATATTGAAGTATTCCTTGATCAGCCAGAAGCCGCCGTCGTTGACGTGGGAAAAGATCACCGAGCCGGCACCGGTTGCCAGCACCAGCAATTCCGGGTGTGGATAACCCAGGCCCAGGGCCACCGGCGCGACAACGCCCGACGCGGTGGTCATGGCCACGGTGGCCGAGCCGGTGGCCACGCGCATCAGCGCGGCAAACAGCCAGCCCATCACCAGCGGCGACAGGTTGAAGGCATTGGCCATGCCGAGGATTTCATGGGTCACGCCGGCATCCACCAGGATCCGGTTCAAGCCGCCGCCCGCCCCCACCAGCAGGGTGATGCTGGCAGTCGGCGCCAGGCACTCGTTGGTGAACTTGAGGATCGACTCGCGGTTGAAGCCCTGGGCCAGGCCCAGGGTCCAGAAACTCATCAGGGTCGCCACCAGCAAGGCGATCACCGAGTTACCGATAAACAACAGGAACTGGTTGAAGCCGCTGCCGGGCGTGGAAATCAGGTTGGCCCAACCGCCGATCATCATCAGCACCACCGGCAACAGGATGGTGCCCATGGTCAGGCTGAAGCTCGGCAGGCGGGTGCGTGGCTCGCGCTCGATGAACTGGCGTTCCAGCGGGTTTTCGGCGGGCAGATGGATGCGTGGCACGATGAACTTGGCGTACACCGGGCCGGCGATAATCGCGGTGGGGATGCCGATCAAAATCGCATACAACACGGTTTGCCCGACCGAGGCGTTATACGCCAGCACGGCCATCATCGCCGCCGGGTGCGGCGGCACCAGGGCATGCACCACCGACAGGCCGGCGACCATCGGCAGGCCGACCATCAGGATCGACACGCCCACGCGCCGGGCCACGGTAAAGGCAATGGGCACCAGCAACACAAACCCGACCTCGAAAAACAGCGGCAGCCCCACCAGGAAGGCAATGCACACCATGGCCCAGTGGGCATTGCGCTCGCCAAAGCGGTTGATCAAGGTGCGCGCCACCTGCTCGGCGCCGCCGGACTCGGCCATCATCTTGCCGAGCATGGTGCCCAGGGCCACCACCAGCGCGATATGCCCCAGGGTCTTGCCGACCCCCGCCTCGTAGGACCCCATGATCGTATCCGCCGGCATCCCGGCCAGCAGCGCCAGGCCGATGGACACCAGGGTGATGACGATAAACGGGTTGATCCGATAACGTGCAATCAGCACGATCAATGCAATGATGGCAATGGCAGCGTATGCCAACAGCCAGACGCCCGGTGATGCGGCCATGCGGTACTCCTCGGAAAGGGTCACGTCGAATTGGTTGTGAAACTCATAAATCATTACCGAGGAATATTTTCAAACTTTATGAAAGTAATTTTCGCCCACGGATAAGCGCTGTCGCTTTGGGACATGCCCGCAGACCCGGGATGTAAATCGGGGGATCGTTCTTACATGCAAGCAGGGCTAAGTGCGAGAAACTCGACTGCCACTGTCCGGTCTCAGATTGCACACCGCATCATCTTCAGGAAGCCCGTCATGAATCGTAGAATCGTTGCCCTCAGCGCGTTATTGCTGGCCTTGTCCGGCACCGCAACGGCCGCTGGCAGCAGCCCGGCCCTGCAACAGTGCCTGGACGCCGCCAACACCACCGCCGCGATGCTCGGCTGCAATGCCCAGGAAACCAAGGTGCAGGACAAGCGCCTGAACACGGCCTATAAGACCGCACTGCAAGCCCAGCAAGGCCCGCGCAGGCAGCAACTGCAGGATGTACAGCGCCTGTGGATCAAATACCGCGATGCCAATTGCGCGTTTGCCGGCTCCGCGACCGGCGGCAATATTGATCAGGTCAACGGCTCCGGCTGTGTGCTGGACATGACCCAGACCCGCGCCGAGGAACTGGAAAACCTCGTCGGCCCATAACCCCCTCCCAATCCCTGGAAGATCAGTCGTGCTGCACCCGCGCGCGCTTGAGCAGCTTCTTGCAGCGCTCCGACAGGTGCAGCACCCGCAGGTGCTTGCCGGCCTTGCTGTAGCGTTCACGCAGGGTCATCAACGCGGCAATCGCTGAATAGTCGACAAAACTCAGGTGACGGCAATCGAGCGTGACCTGGGCCGGGTCGTTGGCCGGGTCGAACTGGTTCAAGAACGGCGTGGTCGAGGCAAAGAACAAGGTGCCGTGCAGGCGATAGAGCTTGCTGCCATCGGCTTCCAGATGTTCATCGGCGTACAGCTCCCGCGCCTGCTGCCAGGCAAAATTGAGCGCGGCAATCACAATCCCGCACAGCACCGCCGTGGCCAGGTCGGTGAATACCGTGATCACCGTCACCGCCATGATCACCAGCACATCATTGAGCGGCACCTTGTTGATCACCCGCAGCGACGCCCAGGCAAAGGTCTGCTGGGATACCACAAACATCACCCCCACCAGCGCCGCCAGGGGAATGCGCTCGATCAGCGGCGACAGGAACAAAATAAACAGCAGGATCATGACCCCGGCCAACACCCCGGAAAAACGCCCGCGCCCGCCCGAACTGAGGTTGATCACCGTCTGCCCGATCATCGCGCAGCCGCCCATGCCGCCAAACACCCCGCTGACCATATTCGCCGCGCCCAGGGCCACGCTTTCACGGTCGGGGTAGCCGCGGGTCTCGGTGATTTCATCGGTGAGGTTCAAGGTCAGCAGGGTTTCCAGCAGCCCGACCATGGCCATCAGGAAAGCGTAAGGCGCGATGATACCCAGGGTTTGCAGGGTCCAGGGGATTTGCGGCAAGGCAAACGTCGGCAGGCCGCCGGCGATGTGGGCCATGTCGCCCAGCGTGCGCGTAGGCAAACCCAGCAGGTACACCGCCAGCCCCACGCCAAGAATCGCCACCAGCGCCGGCGGCACCGCGCGGGTCAGGCGCGGCAGCAGGTAGACAATGGCCATGGTCGCCGCCACCAAGGCGCCCATCACATACAACGGTGGGCCGCTGAGCCAGGCTTCACCGTTCTTGAAATGCTCCAGTTGCGCCAGGGCAATGATGATCGCCAGGCCGTTGACGAAACCGAGCATCACCGGGTGCGGCACCATGCGCACCAGCTTGCCCAGGCGCAGCAGGCCGAAGGCAATCATGATCAGGCCACCGAGCAATACCGTCGCCAGCAGGTACTCCACCCCGTGCTGCACCACCAGCGCGACGATCACCACCGCCATCGACCCGGCCGCCCCCGAGACCATCCCCGGCCGACCGCCGAACAAGGCGGTCAAGGTGCAGATGATAAAGGCGCCGTAGAGGCCCATCAGTGGGGTGAGGTGAGCCACCAGGGCAAAGGCGATGCATTCGGGCAACAAGGCAAAAGACGTGGTGAGTCCGGCCAGGGCGTCGGCGCGCAGACGAGAGAGCTTCATGGGTTTACCGGGGGCGTGGCGGGAAATGAGGGGGCGATGGTACGGAAAACCACCACACCGGACCAGTAGGCGCCGGTCAACAGGCGTAGCGCGCCAGCTTCTCCTGGATAAAGTCCAAAAAGCACTGGATACGCAGGGCCAGTTGCGAGTTGCGGTAGTACACCGCGTGGATCGGCTGGCGATAACCGCTGTTGAACGGGGCCAGGATCGACTGCAAGCGGCCGGCGTTGATGTCGTCGCTGGTCATGAAGTGCGACAGGCAGGCGATCCCCTGCCCCTCCAACGCCAGCTGGCGCAGGGTTTCCCCGCTGGACGCGGCAATGCCCGGCTCGATCTGCCAGCGGTCGCCCTGCACATGGCGCAGCGGCCAGTGGTTGAGGGTTTCGGTCTGGGTAAAGCCGAGCAAAGTGTGGTTGGCCAGCTCCGCCACTGTGCCTGGCGTGCCGTGTTGCTCAAGGTACGCCGGGCTGGCGAGGATATGCAGCGGGCTGCTGCCCAGAGAGCGGGCGTGCAGGGTCGAATCCGCCAGGGCGCCGATGCGGATGGCAATGTCGGTGCTCTGCTCCAGCAGGTCGATAATCAGGTCGTTGCTGTTGAGCTCCAGCTGGATATCCGGGTACAGGCGGCGGAACTCGGCGACGTACGGCACGATGGCATGCAGCATGAACGGCGATGCCGCATTGATCCGCAAGCGCCCGGACGGGGTTTTCTGCCGCGACGACAGGCGCTCTTCCAGCTCGTCCATCTGCTCCAGGATGCGCTTGGCCTGCTCGAAGAAGTACTTGCCCTCTTCGGTCAGGTCCATGCGCCGCGTGGTGCGGTTGATCAGGGTGGTGTCGAGCTTGGCTTCGAGCCGCGACAAGGTGCGGCTGATCGCCGAAGGCGTCTGCCCGACTTGCTCGGCGGCGGCGGAAATCGAACCGCACTCAATGACGCAGACGAAGATCTGTAGCTCATCGGATCGGGCTTTCAACGTGCATCCTCGTGAATACGGCTGCGTGGATACTAGCCGTATTACAGCGCCAGGTTAAACACCTGGGCCAGATGCTGTTCATAGCGCAACACATCGGCCTCGATGGCGGGGCGCTTCATCACGTCCACACAGAGGAACGTCGGCAGGCCGCTCATACCCAGGAACTGGTTGGCCTTATGGAACGGGAAGTACACCGCGTCCACGCCCTTGGCCTCGAAGAAGTCGCTCGGGTCATCGAATGCCGCCTGCGGCGCGTTCCAGGTCAGCGACAACATGTACTGCTTGCCCTGGATCAGGCCGCCGCTGCCGTATTTTTGCGAGGCATCGGAACGGGTGCGGCCATCGCTGGCGTACAGGCTGCCGTGGCCTTCGGTGAATACCTCGTCGATGTACTTCTTGACGATCCACGGGGCGCCCATCCACCAGCCGGGCATCTGGTAGATGATCACATCGGCCCAGAGGAACTTGGCGACCTCTTCGGCCACGTCGTAGCCGGCGTCGATATGGGTGACTTTCACGTCGAGACCACCCCGGTCCAACACGGCCAGGGCCGCATCATGCAGGGTGTTGTTGTAGCGGCCATCGGAGTGGGCGAATTGCTTGCCGCCGTTGAGCAACAGAACTTTTTTCATAAGGGTTTACCTGAAGGTTGAAAATGCATGAGCCCAGGCTACGGGCAACCCCTCGGGTGAGTAAGCCTCGGATCGGCAAAACACTTTTGACCTTCAAGCACGAGTAATCATTTGATTGTTGCGCTAGCCGCCTATCAACAGGTGCCCGCCCAGGGCCGCCATGCCCATAAAGAACACGCGCTTGAATACCGTGGCACTGATGCGCTGGCGCAGCTGTTGCCCCAGCCACATGCCCAGCAGCGCCGGCACCAACGCCAGCAACGAGGCATTCAGCTCGCCAGCGCCGAGGTTGCCGCGCCAGAACAACCCGGCAGCCAGGGCCAGGGTGGACACGCTGAAGGACAGGCCCAGCGCCTGCACCAGTTGGTCACGGTGCAAGCCCAGTGCTTGCAGGTAAGGCACGGCCGGGATCACAAAGACGCCGGTGGCCGAGGTGATGATCCCCGTCAGCAGCCCGCACAGTGGGCCCAGCCAGCGCTCGGTGCGGGCGGGCACACGGAGCGTCGGCAGCAACAGCCCGCACAGCGCATACACCAACAGCGCCCCGCCCAAGGCCCGCACCACCCAGGGGCCGCCGTCCATGCCCAGCCACAGCGAACCGAGCCCGGTGCCCAGAAAAATCAGCAGCAACATGGGCCACAGGCGCCGGCTCAATGCGCCCAAGTGCCCACCGAAGGTCAGTTGCCAGAGGTTAGTGATGGTCGAAGGGATGATCAGCAGGGCCGCAGCCTGCGCCGGCAGCATAGCCAGGCCGAGCAGGCCCATGGCAACGGTGGGCAGGCCCAGGCCGATCACGCCCTTGACGGTGCCGGCCAGCAGGAAGGTGCCGATCACCAGCAGGGTCAGGGCTGGGCCGAGGTGTTGGTAGAACGCGAGGAAGGTAGTCATGGGGGGAGTTTGCGGGTTTGGCGTGGGGTTGGAAATTCGCCATATACTGAGGCTGCCTCTTGTTTTGTGTGAGGCTCAGACCGCTATCGCAGGCAAGCCAGCTCCCACATTCTGAATGTGTTCACCCTTCCAAATGTGGGAGCTGGCTTGCCTGCGATAAGGCCCGTCCAGGCACCCGAGAACCCCAGCCATGCACTTTGACCTGATCGACCTGCGCCTCTACCTGCATATCCTCGACGCCGGCAACATCACCGCCGGCGCCGCCCGCAGCCACTTGTCCCTGGCCGCCGCCAGTGCGCGCATCCGCGCCATGGAGGCCTCATTGGGCGTCGAATTCCTGCAGCGCGGCCGCCGTGGCGTGACCCCGACCGCCGCCGGTAACGCCCTGGCCCGGCACGCGCGCCTGCTGTTGCAACAAGCCGAACGCCTGCAACAAGAGCTGGCGGAATACGCCAACGGCGTCAAAGGCCAGGTGCGCCTGCTGTGCAACACCACCGCCCTTAGCGAATACCTGCCGGAGTTGCTGGCGGATTTTCTCTGCGCCCACCCCAACCTCGATATCGACCTGCAAGAGCTGCCCAGCCTACGCATCACCCATGCCCTGCGCCAGGGCGCGGCGGACCTGGGGATTATTTCCGATGCGGTGGACACCCATGGCTTGCAGACCCGCCCCTTTCGCGACGACCCGTTGATGCTGATCCTGCCGACAGGGCATCCGCTGACGGCCGGCGCAGTGAGTTTTATCGACAGCCTGCCTTACGACTATGTAGGCCTGGCCGCCGACAGCGCGTTGGCGGTGTACCTGGAGGAGCAGGCGCTGCACGCGGGCTTTCGCTTGCAGACCCGGGTGCGGGCCGATGGCTTTGATGGGGTGATGCGCATGGTCGCCCGTGGCGCCGGGCTGGGGATTGTGCCGCTGGCGGCGTTGCAGCGCTGGCCCCACGCGCAGCCCTTCCAGGCCCAGCCCCTGACGGAGGACTGGGCCTGTCGCAAACTGCTGGTGTGCGCGCGTTCGTTCGAGCAGTTGCCGGGTTATGCCAGGGCCTTGCTCGATGCCTTGTCCGTGCCTTTGCGGAAAAACACGTAATACACCGCCGAGAGAATCAGCAGGAACGGCACGCCAAACACCAGGGTCATCTTGAACGCCTCGGTGAAGAACGTGGTGATCATCACCGCGCCCATCAGCACCAGCCCCAGCAGCGTGCTGTAGGGAAACAGCCGCAGTTGGAACGATAACTTCGGCCCGCCATGGCGCTTGCGGTAGCGGCGGAAGAACAGATGCGTGAGGAAGATCATGAACCAGGTGAAGATCGCGCCAAACATCGAGATGGCCATCATCAAGGTGAAGGAGCTTTCCGGGTACACCACGTTGAGCAGGGTCGCCAGGGCGATGCCCGAGCTGGACAGCAACAGGGCATTGAGCGGGATCCCGCTCTTGCTCAGGGCGCCCATGGATTTTGGCGCAAAGCCGGCGCGGGACAGGCTGAACATCATGCGCGTGGTGATGTACAGCTGGCTGTTCATGGCCGACAGTGCGGCAATCAGGATCACGAAGTTCATCACCCCGGTGGCGCCGGGAATGCCGATGGTCTGCATCACCGTGACAAACGGGCTCTGGCTCTGCCCGGCCTGGTTCCACGGCACGATGGCCAGCATCAGCGCCAGGGTCAGCAGGTAGAACACCACCAGCCGCACAATCGTCGCGCGGAAAGCTTTTTTCACCGCCTGCTCCGGGTCGGCCGCTTCACCCGCCGCCACCGCGATCATCTCCACGCTCAGGTAGCTGAAGATCGACACGATCACCGCGATCCACATGCCACTCAGGCCATTGGGGAAAAACCCGCCATGGGCCGTGTAGTTCTGCACCCCGTAATCCGGGTTGCCGGAGCCGAACACCACATACACCGCGAGGATGATAAAGCCGACGATGGCGCTGATCTTGATCGTGGAGAACCAGTACTCGAAGTTGCCGAAGGTCTTGACGCTGATGGCGTTAAGCACGATCAGCACACTGGAGAACGAGACGATCCACACCCATTCCGGCACGTTGGCGAACCAGTACTTCATGTACATCGCCACCGCCGTGACCTCGGCGCCCACCGCCAGCACAATCGCCGCCCAGTACGCATAACGCACCAAAAACCCGGCCAGGGGGCTGATATAGAACTCGGCGTAGGCGCCAAAAGAGCCGGAGGTGGAATGGGCCACCGTCATTTCCGCCAGGCAGCCCATCAACAACAAGGTGATCAACGCGCCAATGGCGTAGCTGACCAGCACGCTGGGCCCGGCATAGCCGATGGCATAGGCGCTGCCCATAAACAACCCGGTGCCGATGGCGCCACCGATGGCGATCATGCTCATTTGCCCGGAAGTGAGCTGGCGCCGCAGGCCCAGTTCGCGGTTGGTGATTGCTGCAAAGCCGTTGTCTGGCGTGGTCACGTGGCGTGCCCCTTTATTATTGTGATGGTTACTGCTGGCCAAGCACCTGTGGGAGCTGGCTTGCCTGCGATGCAGGCACCTCGGTCTGTCAGTGAGACCGAGGCGATTTGATCGCAGGCAAGCCAGCTCCTACATGGGTTTTGTGGTTTTTCAGGTGACGCTGTGGCGCACTTTGAATTGCGGCTGGTCCCAGGTTTTCTCATCGAGGATTTCGCCAAGGATTTCTACCGCATCCCACACCTCGGTAAAGCTGGTGTACAGCGGGGTAAAACCAAAGCGCATGATCTTCGGCTCACGGTAATCACCAATCACGCCACGGGCAATCAGGGCCTGGACGATGGCGTAGCCTTGCGGGTGTTCAAAGCTCACATGACTGCCGCGCTTGGCATGGTCGAGCGGAGTGATCAGTGTCAGGTCATGGGCGGCGCAGCGGCTTTGCACCCGTTCGATAAACAGGTCGGTGAGCGCCAGGGATTTGCGGCGCAGGCTGGCCATGTCGGTCTGGGCGAAGATATCCAGGCCGCACTCGACCATCGCCAGCGAGGTGATCGGCTGGGTGCCGCACAGGTAGCGGGTGATGCCCTTGCCCGCCACGTAGTTGGACTCCATGGCGAACTGGCGGCTATGGCCGAACCAGCCCGACAAGGGCTGCGCCACCAACTCCACCAGCGCCGGGTTGACCCAGACAAACGCCTGGGAACCCGGGCCGCCGTTGAGGTATTTGTAGGTGCAGCCAATAGCGTAGTCGGCGCCGGCCTGGTGCAGGTCAATCGGCACTGCGCCCGCCGAGTGCGCCAGGTCCCAGATCGCCAGTGCGCCGCACTCATGGCTCAGGGCGGTCAGCGCCTGCATGTCGTGCATGTAGCCGGTCTTGTAGTTGACGTGGGTGATCATCACCACGGCAGTGTCCTGGTCGATGGCCGCCGGCAGTTCGTCCGGGCTGTTCACCAGGCGCAGGCTGTAGCCCTGTTGCAGCAGCGCGGCCAGGCCTTCGGCGATGTACAGGTCGGTGGGAAAGTTGCTCGCCTCGCTGACAATCACCTTACGCTGCGGCTGGCGTTGGCGCTGCACGCTCAAGGCGGCGCTGAGCACCTTGAACAGGTTGATCGAGGTGGTATCGGTAATCACCACTTCAGCCTCGCCCGCGCCGATCAGCGGCGCCAGGCGGTTGCCCAGGCGCTGGGACAGGTCGGCCCAGCCGGCGCTGTTCCAGCTGCGGATCAAACCATTGCCCCACTCCTCGGCAATCACCGCTTGCGCCCGCGCAAGCGCCGCCACCGGACGTGCGCCGAGGGAGTTGCCGTCGAGGTAGATCACCCCTTCCGGCAGGGCGAACTGATAGCGCAGGGGCGCCAGCGGGTCCTGGGCATCGAGGGTCTGGCAGTGATTGCGGCTGATCATGGAAAGTCCTGTTTTTATAGGTGACGATGGACCAAATAATGAACGAAGATTTGCAGAATTTTCGTGCAAAGTGCGCGGCAACTGGCTTAATAAGCTGTAGGAAATTCTAATTTAACCTCCAAATACGCGGATTAATTCTAAGCATGATTCTCGACGCCACCGACCTGCGCCTCCTGTATTTCTTGCAACAGGATGGCCGTATCAGCAACCAGGAACTGGCGGAAAAAGTCGCCCTGTCGCCGTCCGCCTGCCTGCGTCGCTTGCGCCTGCTGGAGAGTGAGGGGGTGATCAGCGGTTATCGCGCGGTGCTCAATGCCGAGCAGTTGGGGATCGAGCTGGAAGCCATCGTCCACCTGTCGTTGCGCCAGGATATGGAGGACTGGCACGAGACCTTTATCAAGAAGGTCCAGGGCTGGCCGGAAGTGGCCAGTGCCTATGTGATCACCGGCGCCAGCAACTACGTGCTGCGGGTACAGGCGCGCAACCTCAAGCACTTTTCCGACTTTATCGTGAACCACCTCAACCGCACGGCGGGGGTGATGGATATCCGTTCGGAGATTGTGTTGCAGAAGATCAAGGATCGGGATGAGGTGCTGGACCTGGTCGTGCGCAAATAGCCAAAACACCGCCGATCACCTGTGGGAGCTGGCTTTTGTGGGAGCCGGGCTTGCCCGCGATACAGACACCTCGGTTTATCTGCAATACCGAGGAGATACTATCGCAGGCAAGCCAGCTCCCACAAAAGCCAGCTGCCACAGGTTTGACTGCGTTTAGTCTTCGAGGGCGCGTACGCGTTGCATGCGTGTTTGCTCTACGGGCGCGGCCGCCGGCTGCAACTCGAAGTCGAAATCGATCTGCGCAAACTTGCCCTCTACGCCAAACTCCCGCGCCAGTTGCGGGTCTTCGCTAAAGCGAATCTCGGCAATCAGCTCATCCCGCGTCGCGTAGGCAAAGTCATCATGCAGATACGGATCATCCGACAGGTTGATCTGCGTGGTCAGGTGCCGATGCCCCGGTGCCGAGATAAAGAAGTGGATATGCGCCGGCCGCTGGCCGTGGCGCCCCAGTTGATCGAGCAACTGCTGGGTCGGCCCGGTCGGTGGGCAGCCGTAGCCAGACGGCACGATGCTACGGAAACGATAATTGCCCTGGGCATCGGTCTCGATCCGGCGGCGCAGGTTGAACTCCGATTGCGATGGGTCGAACCAGGAGTAAGTCCCGCCGGTGTTGGCCTGCCACACATCCACAATCGCCCCGGCCAACGGCTTGCCGTCGACGTCGCGCACTTGCCCGCGCATAAACAGCGGCACAGCCGTATCCAAGCCATCGTCCAGGCGCGCTTCGTATTTGGACAGCGGCGCACCCGCCACGTACAGCGGCCCTTCGATGGTGCGCGGGGTGCCGCCGGACTTGCCGGCTTGCTCGTCGGCGGCGTCCATCAACAGGTCCAGGTAATGCTCCAGGCCCAGGCCTGCGGCAAGCAGCCCGGCTTCCTGGTTCTTGCCCAGTTCATTGAGGTAGTTGACCGCCTTCCAGAACTCTTCCGGGGTCACTTCCAGGTCTTCGATGATATTCACCGTATCGCGCAGGATCCGGTAGATCAGCGCCTTGGCCCGTGGGTTGCCGGCGTCATTGAGGTTGCCACTGGCTTCTTCGAGAAAGCGCTGGGCATGGGCAGTCTGGGACAGTCGAATGGACATGGTGCAATCCTCATCTTGTAATTATTAAGTGGCTAGACAGACTCAGCGATCATCCTCATGGATCGACGACGGATGCCGGCACAGGGCATTCACTTCGATGGCCATGTAGGGATAGAGCGGCAGTTGCATCAACAGGTCATGCAGTTCCTGCACGCTGTCGACATCGAACACGCTGTAGTTGGCGTACAGCCCGGCGATGCGCCACAGGTGGCGCCATTTGCCCTGCGCCTGCAGGCGTTGGGCCAGGGCTTTTTCGTCGGCCTTGAGGGCCGCCGCGCGCTCGGGGTTCATGTCCACGGGCAGGTTGACGGTCATTTTTACGTGAAACAACATCGCAGGCGTCCTCTTAATGTTTGTCACGACGGAAGAACGCCAGGCGTTCCTCATCGATGGCCAGGCCCAGGCCCGGGGCGGTCGAGACATGCAGGTGGAAATCGCGATACACCAGCGGCTCGGTAAGAATATCTTCGGTGAGCAGCAGCGGCCCGAACAGCTCGGTGTCCCACGCCAGTTTGTTCAGGGTGAGAAATGTATGGGCCGACGCCAGGGTGCCGATCCCGCCTTCGAGCATGGTGCCGCCATACAGGCCGATCCCCGCCGCTTCGGCAATCGCCGCCGTGCGCAACACCGCGCGCGGGCCGCCGTTTTTCGCGATCTTCAGGGCAAATACCGAGGCCGCGCCTTCGCGGGCCAGGTTAAAGGCATCTTCGACACATTCGATGGACTCGTCGGCCATGATCGGCGCCGGGCTCGACAGGTTGAGGCGGGCCATGCCGCCACGGTTATTGCGCGAGATCGGCTGTTCGATCAGGTCGATCCCGTTATCGCCCAGCACCTTGCAGGCGCGCAGGGCCACGGCTTCGTCCCAGGCCTGGTTGACGTCTACCCGCACGCTGGCGCGCTCGCCCAGGGCTTGTTTGATCGCGATCACATGGGCCAGGTCCTGGCTGACTTCACCGGCGCCGATCTTCAGTTTGAAGATGCGGTGGCGGCGTAGGTCGAGCATCTTCTCGGCCTCTTCGATGTCTTTTGCGGTGTTGCCGCTGGCCAGGGTCCACGCCACCGGCAAGGCATCGCGCACGCGGCCGCCGAGCAGTTCGCTGACCGGTAAAGCCAGGCGCTTGCCAAGGGCATCGAGCAAGGCGCTTTCAATACCAGACTTGGCAAAGGTATTGCCACGGATGCTGCGCTCCAGGCGCAACATCGCCGCGTTGATATTGCTGGCATCCTGACCGATCAGCAGCGGCGCAAAATGTTGGTCGATATTGATCTTGATACTGTCGGGGCTTTCATTGCCGTAGCTCAGGCCACCGATGGTGGTGGACTCGCCAATGCCTTCGGTGCCGTCGGCGCAACGCACGCGGATGATCACCAGGGTCTGGTTTTGCATGGTGTGCATCGCCAGCTTGTGCGGGCGGATGGTGGGGAGATCGACGATGATGGTCTCGATCGACTCGATGGCGCAAATCGGCATGGCAATACCCGTTGGGTTCTTTATAGGTCTTGCTTGATTCTGTCGCCCATTGTTGTTGGCTTCCAATATAGAATTGGTCTCGAACAATACCCTCAAGGTATGAGAGGAACCCGTATGGAACTGCGCCACTTGCGTTACTTCCAGGTGCTGGGGGAAACCCTGAACTTCACCCGCGCCGCCGAACGCCTGCATATCGCCCAGCCGCCGTTGAGCCGGCAGATCCAGCAATTGGAAGACGAGTTGGGCGTGGTCCTGCTGGAGCGTGGCCGGCCGTTGCGGCTGACCGAAGCCGGGCGCTACTTCTATGAACACGCCAATGTGCTGCTGGAGCAATTGACCAAGACCTGCGACAACACCCGGCGCATCGGCCTGGGGCAGAAGACCTGGCTGGGTATCGGCTTTGCCCCCTCGACCCTGTATGGCGTGCTGCCAGAGCTGATCCGCCGCCTGCGCAGCCATGACGCGCTGGAGCTGGAATTGGGCCTGGCGGAGATGACCACCCTGCAACAGGTCGAGGCGCTCAAGGCCGGGCGCATCGATGTGGGGTTCGGGCGGATTCGCATTGATGACCCGGCCATTGTCCAGCGCGTGCTGGTGGAGGATCGGCTGGTGGCGGTGTTGCCGGCCGGGCACCCGCTGCTGGGCGCACCGGTGACCCTCGCGCAACTGGCCGCCGAGCCACTGGTGCTGTACCCCGGCAACCCGCGCCCCAGCTATGCCGACCATGTGATCGCACTGTTCGACACCCACGGCCTGGCGATCAAGGTGGCGCAATGGACCAATGAGTTGCAGACCGCCATCGGCCTGGTCGGGGCTGGCATGGGGGTGACGCTGGTGCCGGCCTCGGTGCAGATGCTGCACCGGGCGGATATCGGCTATACGCCGATTGTCGAGGCCACCGCGACGTCGCCGATCATTCTCAGCCGGCGGGTTAATGATCAATCGCCGGGGCTGGGTCATTGCTTGCAACTGGTGGAAGAGCTGATCTGAAACAGCCCAGCCACCACTAATACCCTGTGGGAGCTGGCTTGCCTGCGATAGCGGTGGATCAGTCACCAGATTCTTTGACTGCCCCACCGCTATCG
>NZ_JBWKWY010000013.1:0-137514 GCF_059422465.1 Pseudomonas sp. GW821-FHT01D09 | reverse complement strand
GCCCGCGATAGCGGCGTGTCAGCCAGCAAATCTGTCACTGACATACCGCTATCGCGGGCAAGCCCGCTCCCACATGGCTGTACGCAAAGCTTCAATGCGCCGTCACCCGCTGGCGCAAGGCCGAGTTGCTCGGCGACAGCGCCAACGCCAGTTGGGTACGGTTGTGCATATGGGTCAAGCGCAACACCTGGGACACGTACAGCTTGACCGTGTTCTCGGTAATCCCCAGCTCACAGGCAATCTGGTAGTTGGTCTGGCCCTTGCCGACCAACCGGGCAACATCCAGTTGCCGGGGGGACAGCTGATTGAAGATCGCCGGCACCTCCAGGCGCTCGGCTTCCTCGCCCTCGGCTGGCGGCGTCGGGCCGCGACGGACCTTGTCCAGGTCCTGGTACAGGTCGTCGATGGATTCAGAGAGGTATTGCAGCTTCTGGTTCAAATTCCCCAGATGCAGGTTCTTGTGGCGCTCTGCCAGGGCGGCTTCCTGGCGTTGCAGGCCTTCGAGCAACTCATTGAGGTTGATGGGTTTCTGGTAGTAATCGGAGATGCCCACGCGCAAGGCCTTGATCACGTCCTGCTTGTCGGCCCGGCCGGTCAACATAATGGCCTCGAAGGCCCGCTGCTTGCCGGCGATTTTCTGCAAGGCCTGCACCAGCTCGATACCATCCATGTCGGGCATATGCAGGTCACACAGCACCAGGCCGATCTGCGGGTCTTCACTGAAACGTTGCACCGCCTGCTGGCTGGAACCACACGGGACACAGCGATAACCGCTGCTTTCAAGAAATTCGCAAAGCTCCTCCACAATCAGCGGCTGATCGTCGACCACGAGCACTTTTACTGCAGACGTAAGCTTGTTCACGCGCTACTCCATGCCTGGCAAGCCAAAGATTGACCTATCCGTTCCGAAGAACCTTCCTACTTGCTTGTGTAAATAAACTTAGACGTACTTTCCGACTATGTATATAGCGCTACAGAGCGCCCACGACTAATGGAGCCACAACCAGGCCAGGGTAAAACCCACTAGCAGAAACGGCGCAAAGGGCAGTTTCCTTGACGGGTCCACCACCAGATAGCCCAGGCGCGCTCTAACGCCTTGACTGGCAAGGGGCAACAGTCGCGGCCCATAGACCAGCCAGGCCATATTCGCCACGCCGGCGCCGACCAGCGACCACAACAGGTAGGTTGAATCCGACGCCAGCGCCAACGCCGCGAGCAACTTCACATCAGCGGCGCCCAGGCGCCCGAGGGCGTAGCCGGGCAGCGTCAACAGCAGCGCCAGGAAAACCGCCCACCCCCCTTCAGCCCGGGAAGCCCCCAGCCATGTCGTGCCGCTCCACAGCAGGTAGAGCAACGCCAGCAGCACGGCGCCCAGGGTCAGGCGATTGGCAATCTGCCGCTGGCGAATATCCTGCACCGCACACACGCCCAACCAGACCAACACCACGAGGCCTTGGATCACGTAAAAACCGTCCCTTTTTGCTGATTGATTCTATGCTGATATCAGGTAGTAACCGTCAGGGTAGTCGCAGTGATGAAAACCAGCCTCCCTAGCAAGCAAAAAGGCGCCGTCGCTATCGAATTTGCCGCGGTGTTCGTGATTTTTTTTGCCGTGTTCTACGCCATGGTCAGCTACAGCCTGCCGCTGCTGCTATTGCAGTCGTTCAACCAGGCCACCGCCGAAGCCGTGCGCCGCAGCGTGGCACTGGACCCCAGCACCCCCAACTACAACACCGCGCTCATCCAGCGGGCGACCCAGACCGTGCAAAGCCAATTGCAGTGGATCCCCGCAACCTTCCAGTTCCAGGCGGCCCATATCAACCCGACCTACACTGCGGGCGTGCTGACCGTCGAGATCAACTACCCCTCGGCCAACCTGAAGAACGTCCTGCCGTTTATTGTGCTGCCGGGCATTGGCACGGTGCCCCGGCTGCCGACCACACTGCACGCCCAGTCGAGCCTGCAATTTTGAACTCCGGTGACAAAATCTTCGGCAGGCTGCTTGGCCGCAGCAGCGTCCACGCCCTGGAGACGCCCGCCAACCCGCCGCCCCCAGGCCTGCACATGCGCCTGGACCAGCAAGGCCATGTGCTGCAGATCAGCCGTGCGTTGCACCCACAACTGGCCTACCACCTCAGCGCCCAACCCCACCCGCTGTTGCGCGACCTGCTGTGCCTGCCCGGCGCCCTGAGCATCGAAGGCACCCCCGGCGACTGGCAGCGCCACAGCCTGGACCTGGACTTTCAAGGCGCCGGCGACAACATCTTGCATACCCGTGGCTGGATCGAGCCGGATGGCGATGACTGGATCCTGCGCCTGCTGGATATCAGCGACCTGCTGAACGGCCGGCAATTGGCCCAGCAGCGCGAACAGAACCATCAACTGGCCAGCCAGATGAGCGAGCAACTGCACGTGTGCAGCCTGACGCGCCTGCCGCACGTGTTCAGCGAGCACCTGCACAGCCTGGCCCAGCGCTGGCACATTCCCTGTGTGGCGATGGTCCTGCTCGACGACCAGGACTGGCGGGTCTACAGCGGCTACAGCGCCCACGATGCGCCGCAATTATGGGCGCCGGGCCAACGCCTCGGCACCTGCCTGGACAGCCTCAACGGCAACACCGCGCTGAGCCTGAAAACCCTCCAGGGCCGCAGCGAACACCCGCGCCTGTACAGCGTGTTTGGCAATGCCGAGGGCCTGCTGGTGCCCTATCGCGATAGCCAGGGCGTTGCCGCCTGGTTGCTGTGCGGGTTCTACAGCGGCCACCCCGACGTCAGCGAGCGTGACTGGCTGAACCTCGCCGCCGCCCTCGCCGCCCCCTTGCTCGGCCGCCTGCGCGAACAGCGTCATCACCAGCACCTGGAGCGGGTAGAAGCCTTGCAAGGCTTGCTCGGGACCGGCTGGTGGGAACTGCTGGCCAGTGGCGAGGAGATTCTGCTGGCGCCGCAACTGATGCGCAGCCTGAGCCCGGAAGATGCACCGACCCAACAAGTGCTGGCCAACTGGCTGGAACTGATCCACCCCGCCGACCGCCAGGAACTCAACAGCCGCCTGCAAGACCTGCAGACCCTGGGCAAGCCCTTGTTGACCAGCGTGCGCCTGCAACGCAGCGACGCCAAGCAGAACCCCATCTGGTATCGGGTCCAGGGCCAGGTGCTGGGGGCCGGCGAGCAGCGGCGCTGGATCGGTTTCATGCTCGATATCAGCGACATCAAGAACCAGCAACTACAGGCCGCCGCCGCCCATGCACGGCTGGACAACCTGATCGCCAGCTCCCCGGCGGTGATCTACGTGCAGCGCTACGTCAACGGTGCGCTGCACCCGGCCTTCTTCAGCGACAGCCTGTTGCCGCTGCTAGGCTGGACCCTGGCCGAATGCACCCACGACACCTCCGTGGAGTGGGTGCACCCCGAAGACCGCGACCTGTACTTCGAGCGCACCCGGCAATTGCTGCGCGAAGGCAGCGTGCGCAGTCGCTACCGTGTGCGCGATCGCCAGGGCAATTACCACTGGTTGCTGGACGAAGCCAAGCTTTTGCGCGACGACCTCGGCCAACCGGTGGAAGCCGTCGGCCTGTGGCTGGACGTCACCGAAGCGACCCTGGCGGCGCAACAGATCAAGGACAGCGAAGAGCGCTACCGCCTCCTCGTCGAAGACTCACCGGCGATGATCTGCCGCTATCGCCCGGACCTGACCCTGACCTTCGGCAACACGCCCCTGGCCAACTACCTGGAATGCACGCCGGCACAACTGCCGGGGATCAACCTGGGCCACTGGTTATCGGAGGAGCAACGCAACGCCTTTGTAAAACGCATCGGCCAGTTGAGCCCGGAATTTCCGGTCAGTACGGCCGAGATCAGCCTGCAACTGCCGGGGCGCGCACATGCATGGTGGGTCTGGTCCGACCGTGGCGTATTCGACGAGCACGGCCAGTTGCAGGAAATCCAGGCCGTGGGCCGCGACAACACCGAAGTGCGCCGCTCCCAGCAGCAACTGACCCAAAGCGCCAAAATGGCCACCCTGGGCGAGATGGCCACCGGCCTGGCCCATGAGATCAACCAGCCGCTGAACGTGATGCGCATGGCCATCGTCAATATGCTCAAGCGCCTGGGCAACGGCGACGTGCAGATCGACTACCTGACCGAAAAACTCCAGCGCCTCGACGCCCAGGTCCAGCGCGCGGCCAGGGTGGTGGACCATATGCGCGTGTTCGGCCGCCGCTCGGAGGTCGAGCAACAACCTTTCGACCCGGCCCAGGCGGTGGAAGGCACCCAGTCACTGCTCGGCGAAGGCCTGCGCGGCAAAGGCGTGGACCTGCGCATCACCCCCATGGACGGGCACGTGCAGGTCAACGGCCATGTCGATCAACTGGAACAGGTGCTGATCAACCTGGTGGTCAACGCCCGTGACGCGCTGATGGCGCGGCACGAAAAAAACCACGACTTGCACCCCTGGATCGCGCTGTACAGCGAACACGACAGCCGCCACATACGCATCTGGGTCGAAGACAACGGCGGCGGCATAGACGCGCGCTTGCTGGAGCGGATTTTCGAGCCGTTCTTTACCACCAAACCGATTGGCGTCGGCACCGGGCTGGGGCTGTCGGTGAGCTACGGCATTGTGGAAAACATGGGCGGACGCCTGAGCGTCGTCAACAGTGAGCATGGGGCGCGGTTTTGTGTGGAATTGCCGGTGGTGGGTGGGGGTTAGATTACAAGGTAGGCGTGGCCAGATTGGCAGCTCAGGTTGGCGCCTACATCCACTTTATTTAGATCGACGCCTAAGGCCAGTAAGAGGGTGTTTATCAGCGAGTCCAGTAACGGTGTCAGTGTGGTTTTGATCGTACTGATCAGCAGGGAAGTGACGCTATTGAGCGTGGTTCCAAGACCACCAATAAGATTGCCTAGCAAATTTTCGTTTCCGGGCTGCGGGCCATACATATTTAGAACAAGCCCCGCTGCTGCTCCCTTGGCAGGGTCCGTGAGCCCACTAACGATATTGCTGGTGGTGTAAGCGTAATAAAACGGTTGCTGCGAAATTTCCGGCAAATCGGGAGAGAGGTAAGTATGCGCAAGGTTTTTACTCCCTCCGACATCGATATTGGCAGATAACCCAATACCACCTCCTACAGAGGGAATACGGGCATTGCAGTCATTGAATATCAGAAAGCGGCGGCATGACTCAGTACCGATATCAACAATCTTCAAGGGTTTCACAACCATCTGGGGCGGAGCTTGACTGCTGCCGAAAATGCTGGATAAGCCGTCAACTTGACCCAGTTTCAGATTGACCAGCGAGGTATTGGTGCTGGTTGTCAGGCTTTTATTGGTAGGGCTTGCGCAGCTGTAGGCAGTTACCCAACTACTGGCGCTGGCAGCCTCTACCGCAATATCCACATGGACAGGCGGAGGCAGAATCTGCAGGTTGGGTGAAGTACACAGTGCACCCAAACCACATGTCAGCGCATTGATCGCGCCCACAATATCAAGCTGTAGTAGCGCTCCCACCGTGTTTGCCAGAGGGCCCGCCAATCCGGTCACGCCGTTCACCAAATCCAGGACCGTGTTCAGTACGGGCAAGTTGACCGAGAGCAGAACTCGTAGTTGAGACGTGCGCACATAGATGCGATTCGGACCGGTTTCAGGATTATGTCCTGCTGCTACAGCTTTGGCTGGATTGCCAACAGCAGATAATTGAGGCGGCTGTAAAACCTGAACCGTAGCGGTGATTTGCGCCACTCCAGGCAAGTCAATCGGGACACTTGCCAACAGGCCGTTTTTCTTGTTGGCCAGTTGCACAAAACCTTCGATCAGATCAAACACCCGCATGTTCACTGCCAGAGACGCCACATCAGTGCCACTCGCAATCTGCAGAATATCGCCCAATACCACTTGAGTAGTACCCGCTGCCGTTTTGAGCGCTTTCAAGCCGACAATCGTTACATCCGTGGTCAGGGTGTTAGTGGGATCCAATACATTGATCGCACTTTGAATTAACTGGCCGACACCGAGGGTATTGCCAAGAACTTCTGTATAACCAACCGCCGTCAGACCCAGATCAAGCTTTAGTCGATCCAGATAATTCAGCAGAGAGATATTGGTATTAATCAAACCATTCCACCCGGCCACCGACAGGTTCAGTCCACCGCCCAACAACCCGCCGAACAAAGCGTTGAGAACAGAGGCCTTGCTGGCTGAATCCACAACCACGGCGGTGCTGCGGATTGTGAGTGCGGCCACTGGGGTCGCCAACGCCGCCACCGCCGTCGCACTCAAGGTCGTATTAGCGTTATACGTCCCACTGAACAACCGCCACACCCCGTTGGCGATACCGGTTGTGATCGTGTGGGTAGCGACTACGCGGATGGCTTCGTTCTTGGTGGCATCGACAGTGAAGACACGGATGTTGAGGGCATTGGTCAGCAACGTCCCGCAAGTCACCGCCAGTGCGCGGGAGCTGTCGCTGGCGACGACGGTGAAGCCGTTGCGGGTGGCATTCTGCTTGGCGTAATCGACAGCCGTGGTACTGCCAGAACACTGCCCGCCGCGGTTGGCGGCTTCCAGGGCGGCGGTGTCGGCAATGGCCTGCAGCTTGCGTTTTTCCAGGTACAGGCGGCCGCTATCGACCACCAGCAATAGAAACACCAGGGCCAATGCCAGAGTGCTGGCGAATACCAGGCCGATTGCGCCACGCTGGCCAGAACGAAGTCGGGGAGACATCGAGCACTCCTTTGCCGGCGAACTGCCGAGCGCTTACTCTCCTGTAGTGAACAGCAGTGTAGACAAGGCTTGCAGGGGGCGCTGGCAAGTTGCCAGTTTGGCGACTGGCGGGAAGCCCAAGGGCACACGCAACACCTGTAGCTGCGATGCGGGCATCTCGGGGTATCGGGTGTACCGAGGCGATCCCATCGCAGCCTCGCCGGGGCTCGACAGCTCCCACAAGGGAGCGGCGGCACCTGCAAATTTGTCTCAAGGAACACAGATCAAATGTGGGAGCTGTCGAGCCCCAGCGAGGCTGCGATGGGATCGCCTCGGTGTACCTGTTGCACCGCAGCACCCGCATCGCAGCGTGCGACTTACCGTGGCGGGTAGTTGGACAGCACCTTGGTCACCGTCGCGCGGATCGCGGCGCTACGGTCCTGTGGGTTGGGCGAGCTGCTCATCATCTGTTCGTCGCTGCCGCGCCATACCAACTTGCCGTCCTTGCCGTCGAGCAGGTCGATCTGGAGGGTGGCGACCTTGTAGGTGACGTTGCGGGTTTCGTTGTACATCGGCGCGCCCCAATAGCCATTCCACGGGCCGCCCCAGGCGCCGCCGTAGTGGGTGGTGACTTGTTGCTGGCGGTCTTCGACGATCAGGTAGGCCTGCACGTTCACATCAGCCTTGGCCCCGGGGGCTGCCGGGCGCAGGCCGCGTTGGTCGAGCTGGTCGGCCACTGCCTGGCGGATGCGCTGTTCGGTGAGGTCGCTCTTGATCCGTGGATCATCGGGGCGGTACTGCAACGCTGGGTCTTTCCAGGCCCAACTGCGGTAGGCGGCAAAGTCGCGGCTGGCGTCAAAGTCGTGGTTGACCTGATGGGTCTGGCATCCGCCCAGCAGCACGGCAAAAGCAAGCAAAGCGATACGACGCAACATGGTAGTTCTCCAAAGGGCAAACCCAATCTGAGATGAGAATAGCTGTTAACTCGGAGGATACGCCGTCATGGCCTTCTGCACAGCCTGGCGCAAGGCATCGCCGCGTTCACTCAGGCTGCCCTGGCTGCCCGTTTCGGCGCTGGCGCTCCAGACCGGCTGGCCCGTGCGAGCGTCGAACAGGTTGACGCGCACCACCACGACCTGCACTTCATAGGTGCGCACGATCGGCACCGAGTTGTACATGCCGTAGCCGTTGCCATAGCGGTTGTAGCCACCGTAGCCATAGCCATAATCGTCCTGTACCTGGCGCAGGCGTTTCTCCAGATGCACATCGGCGCTGACCAGCAAGTCCGGCGCGCGCGGGCCATGCACCGGGCGCAGACCGCGCTGGTCGAGGGCGCCACTGACGGCTTCGGCGATCTGCGCAGGATCTGCCCAGGCCGAGCCCGCCGGCAACTGGCCGTTGCGCCAGGCCCAATTGCGGTAGGCGCCATAGTCGCGCACCGGCGCCGGATAGGCGCTGGCGTCAAAGGTGTTGGCCGCCTGGGCAGGCGCCGGCGGCATGGGTTTGGACGCCGCCACATACGGGTTGTGGCTGGAGCAGGCGCCCAGCCCCAGGCACAGCAGGATCAATGCACAGCGCTTCATTTCGATCTCCGCAGACTGGGCCGCTTAAACCGGACGGCAGATCCAGTGCAAATAACGCCCAAGTCCGGCAAAGCTTGGGTGACGACGGTGAGCGAGCTCCATCTCCAACACGTCCTGCAAATGGGTGCGGGCCTGGAATTCCATCGGCATATAGTCGTGGAACACCCGCACCCCGCTCTGGCTTTCGACCTGCCACAGGTCTTCAAGTTGCGCCGCCAGCTCCCGTGGATCCAGGGGCTGTTGCGGGGTCAGGCTGTGTTTTTCGCCGGCCATGTCGTTCTTGCGCATCTTGCGAAAGTGCCCCTTGAGCAAGTTGCGGTAAATCAGCGCATCCCGGTTGTAGAACGCCAGGGACAACCAGCCCCCCGGCGCCGTCAACTGGTGCAGCACCGGCAGGATCGCGTGGGGCTCGGCCAGCCATTCCAGCACGGCGTGGCACAGCACCAGGTCGTAGGGCTCGGTGAGCTGGCCCAGCAGGTCCTGCCACGGCGCCTGGATGAACGTTGCACGCTGCCCCGCCTCGGCGAACCGCTGGCGGGCGCCTTCCAGCATCGGCTCGGCGGGCTCGGCCAAGGTCACCTGATGCCCGCGCTCGGCCAGCCACAACGACATATGGCCAAGGCCTGCGCCGATATCCAGCACACGCAACGGCCGCGCCGGCAAAGCCTCGGCCAGGTCGGCCTGCAACACTGCCAAGCGGATCGCGCCCTTGGCGCCACCGTAGATCTTCTCGGCAAAGCGCGTGGCCAACTGGTCGAAATGACGATCACTCATGGCTAAACCGCCGCTCATTGTCGGCCAGCTTGGCGCTGACCACCTGGTTCATGTCCAGGCCCAGTTCGCCGCACAACAGCAGCAAGTAGAGCACGATGTCGCCCACTTCCTGGCCGGCATGGGCGAGTTTGTCGGCGGGTAACTGGCGCGACTGGTCTTCGCTCAGCCACTGGAAGATTTCCACCAGCTCGGCCATTTCGACGCTAGCGGCCATGGCCAGGTTTTTCGGGCTGTGGAATTGTTTCCAGTCGTTGTTATCGCGGATGCGATGCATGCGTTCGGT
Organism: Pseudomonas sp. GW821-FHT01D09; assembly: GCF_059422465.1. Taxonomy (NCBI): domain Bacteria; kingdom Pseudomonadati; phylum Pseudomonadota; class Gammaproteobacteria; order Pseudomonadales; family Pseudomonadaceae; genus Pseudomonas; species Pseudomonas sp. GW821-FHT01D09. Next base: position 128,179 of record NZ_JBWKWY010000013.1, on the reverse strand, counting down.
AAGGCGTTCGAGATTCATGGGGCGCTCCTGAAGGGGTATAGCTTCGGGCTCAAAGGCGGGGATGGCAAATAAATTTACGGCGCTTGTCAGGGCGCTATCACAGGCAAGCCAGCTCCCACATTTGGCGGTGTTTACAAATCAACATGGGGGAGCTGGCTGGCCTGCGATGGCGGTCTAATCGACCACGCTGAACTCAACCCTGGCCGTCTGCCCCGCCTCATCGAGCACACTCAGTTGATAGCGCCCCAACTGCTCCAGGCTGGCATTGATACTGTCCTGGTTGGCACTGTCGCCCAGCGGCGCGCCATTGAGGAACCACCAGCGCCGCCCACTGCCGCCCAACGCCGATAACTTCAAGCGCAGTTGCTGCTGGCTACCCGCCGGCAAGCGCAGCTGGTCGCCCTCACGCACGCCCACCACCGACAACGGCGACGCCGCTGCCAGCGCCGGGGGCGGGCAATCCGGGTCTGGCGCCGGGATACGCGCGTCACGCCGCTCGATCCTCGGCAGCCACGGCTCCAGCGGCGCCGGCCACAGGGCAATGTCCCGCGAGACCGCGCCCGGGCAACTGGCCGCCACGCGCAAGCCCTTGGCATTGACCCACACGGTTTCCATCAAGCCGACACCCAAGGGCTGATCCAGGGCCTGCAAGGTCGGCGGCGTGGTGCTGTCCAGCGTCCAGGCAAACCGCTGGCGCCGGCAATTGGGGTCGCTGCGGCTCATGGGCTGGCCCAGGGGCCAACAGATCGCCGCCACGCCGACATTCATCGGCACCGCTTTAACCGGCGCGGTAATGCCGCGCTGGCTGTCGCGGTTGGTCAATACATCGTGCACTTGCAGCATCAACGGCGCCGCCGACGCCAGGCCGAACTGGCCGGGCACTGGGGTGCCGTCCGGGCGGCCGATCCACACGCCAATCAAATAGCGTGGCCCGACCCCAATGGCCCAGGCATCGCGAAAGCCGTAGCTGGTGCCGGTCTTCCAGGCTAACACCGGGCGCTGCACCAGCTCGGCCCGGGGGTCGCGGTCTGGCCGCGCCTGGCCACTGAGGATGCGTCGCACAATCCACGCCGAGCCTGGCGATAACAGAGGGCGCTCCTTGAGCACATCATCGGGCTGCAAACGAATGGCCGCGCTCTTGCCGTCGCGGGCCAACGCGCTGTAGCCGCCCACCAGGTCTTCCAGGCGGCTGCCGGCGCCGCCCAGGATCAACGCCAGGTTCGGCTCGGCCAGCGCCGGTAGCGCCAGGGGCATGCCGCCGATGCGCATTTCCCCGGCAAAGCGCTTGGGCCCGTAGGCTTCCAGCAGCTGCACCGCCGGCAGGTTCAGCGAACTGGACAGCGCCGTACTGGCCGGCACCGCGCCGGTAAAACCCATGGAGAAGTTGCCCGGCCGGTAATCGCCATAGCGCCGTGGCACGTCCTGCAGCAGCGATTCGGAGTGAATCAGCCCCGCGTCCAAAGCCATGCCATACAGGAAGGGCTTGAGGGTCGAGCCCGGCGAGCGCAGGGCGCTGATCATATCCACATGGCCAAAGCGCCGTGCGTCGTTGATATCCACCGAGCCCAGGTAGGCGCGCACGGCCATGCTTTCTTCCTCAACCACCAGGATCGCTGCCGAAGTGTGCTCCGGCAGCCGCGCACGCCAACCCAACAGCAGGTCTTCGAGACGGCGTTGCAGGGTCGCGTCGAGAGTGGTGCGAATCAGTGGCGGGCTGTCAGGGCGGTTCAGGCGGCGCGCCAGCAGCGGCGCCAGGCTGGGCTCCAGGCGCGGCGCCAGCAACAGGGGTTCTTCCAGGGCTTCATCGACCGCCGATTGCGGCCACACCTGGAACTCGGCCAGGCGCCGCAGCACTTTGTCCCGGGCCTCCTGGGCGCGCTGCGGGTGGCGGTCCGGGCGCAGACGGCTCGGCGCCTGGGGCAGCACTGCGAGCAAGGCGGCTTCGGCGTGGGTCAGTTGCTGCGGCGACTTGCCCAGGTACGCCCAACTGGCCGCCGCCACGCCCTGCAACGTGCCGCCGAACGGTGCGCGATTGAGGTACAGGTTGAGGATCTGGTCCTTGGACAGGTGCCACTCCAACTGCGCCGTGCGCCACAGCTGGCGCAACTTGCCCGGCAAGGTGCGCGAATGGGGGTCGAGCAGGCGCGCCACCTGCATCGACAAGGTGCTGCCGCCCGATACCACCCGTGCACCGGTGAGGTTCTGCCAGGTCGCCCGCACCAGGGCCAGCGGGTTGACGCCGGGGTGCTGGTAGAACCAACGGTCTTCGTAGGTCAGCAGCGCATCGAGGTAATACGGCGAGACTTCGTCGGTGGCCACCGGGTAACGCCATACGCCGTTGGCATCGGCGAAGCGCCACAGGGGTGTGCCGTCTTCAGCCAGCACCACACGGGCCAGGTCGTCCTTGGGCAGCGGCAGGGGCCAAAGGCGGTCGGCCAGCCACAGCAGGGCGATCACCACCAACAGGCTACCCAGGGTAGCGCGTGCAACTATTCGCAAATTCAAACGGGCAAACCTCTATGCTTCTAGGGAACTCGCCCAGGGGATTGGCGACCAAAGGCTCAGGTCCGGCAGATACGCCCACCCTTTCATCAGGAAACTCATATGCAGGTAGAAAGCTTTTTTGAATGGCTGGGCCAGGCGCTCGGTTCGATCATCCGCTTTATCGTCGACGGGCTCAGTGGCTTGTTCGGCGCCCTGACCCATGCCGGTGGCAACTTTATCGATGGCCTGTCGCGCACCCTGGGCATGGATACCTCGATCGTCAGCATCATCACCCTGATCATTGGCCTGATGCTGCTGTATTCGGCAGTCCGGGCGTTTATGCGGGCCTCGATCATCATGGGGATTATCTGGTTGATGCTGGGGTTGTGGCTGCTCAGTTGGGTTGTGCATTAAGTACAGACCCTGTGGGAGCGGGCTTGTGTGGGAGCAGCGGTGCGACTTGCTCACGATAACGGTGTATCAGCCACCGAATGTATGGGCTGAAAGATCGCTATCGCGGGCAAGCCCGCTCCCACATAAAGCTACCGCCAGTTCCTACAGGGGTTGGGCTTAACGGCCCTTGATCACCATATCGGCCGGGGTCTCCCCCACTGCCTGCCAGTTCGGCCGGTACATCGACTCCACTTGCGGCGGCGGTACGCGATAAGTCCCCGGCGTGACCGCGCGGGCCAGGTACAGCAGGTGCGTGGTGCCATAGCCATCCAGGTTCAGCGCGGCCACATAGCGATCATCGCGGTATTCCTGATGCTTGATCGACGCATTCTGCATCGACTCGCGCCATTCCTTGACCTGGCTGCTGGCGTTTTCCAGGCTGGCGGCGCTTTGCCCCAGGTTCTGGTTTTCCAGCTCCAGGCCGGCCGGCAACAGGTCCACCACCAGGGCATCCGGCACCCGTTGCTTGTTGGCGCTGACGGCAATGTGCACCAGCACCAGGTCGCCGCTGCGTAGGCTTTGCAGGTTCAGCGGTTGGCCATTCATCCCCAGGTACTCGCGGCGAATGCTCAGGTTTTCGCCGCCCGCTACCGGGGCGTGCTGTGGATAACCGGAGATGCTCAATTGCTGGTAGATCGGCTCGCTGCCCGGGTTGCGCAGGGTCAGCGGTGAAGCCAGCAACGGACCTTCCAGCTTCAGGCCGGACTGGCCATTGTTCAGCTCACGGGTTTCGCCGCCGCTGTGCAGTTGCGCAGTCCAGTTGGTTTCCGGCTTGCCCAGCAAGCCACGCCCGGCGAGGAACAGCGAGTTGCGCTCCTGGGTCGACAGCCATGGGCTGGCCGCCATCTGATCCGACAGCTCGAACAGGCGCTCTTCACGCTTGCCCTTGGCCAGGTCGTTTTCTTCCAGCAGGGCCAGGATCATCGCCTGGTCGCGCAGCGGGCTGCCGTAGTCGGCCAGCCATTCATTGGCTTTGCGGCGCACCGCCAGACCGGCCAGCAATGCCTGGTCGGCACGTGGCTGGTCGCCCATCTTCTGCAAGGCAATCGCCAACTGCACCAGGGGCAGACCGGAACGCGCATCGCTGCGGCGTTCAAACAGGCTGCGCAACGCGCCCAGCGGGGCCTGTTGGGTGCGCGCCAGCACCAGGCCGGCATAGGCCTGTACGGCAAAACGCGTGTGGTCGGCATTGTCGCTGTAGTCGACCTCGATCAGGTTGCGCTCCTGCACATAACGCAGCAGGCGTTCGCTGGCCTTTTTCAGCGCCTCGGGCGGTACGGCAAACCCCTGGTCGCGGGCGCGTAGCAGGAAGTCGGTGACATAGGCCGTCAGCCAGTATTCCTCATCGCCATCGGCGCCCCACAAGCCAAAGCTGCCGTTATAGCGCTGCATACCCAGCAGGCGCTCGATACCCAGTTCGATCTTGCGCTTGCGCTCGGCATCCGGCTCGCCGGTCAGGCCCAGGCGCGTCAGTACGGCGGCATCGGCATAAAGGGATGGGTACAGGCCGCTGGCGGTTTGTTCCAGGCAGCCATACGGGTAGGCCTTGAGCGCACGAATCTGCTCGCCCAGGTTCAACGGCGGGCGGCTCGACAGGCTCAACAGCGCCTCACGCCCGGCCGGTTCAAACAGTGCCAGCTCGCTGTCCGGCAGGCTCCAGGCTTCGTCCTTGAGCACCGCGCGGTATTGCTTGAGCAGCGCCGGATAAGCCGGGCGCACGCCCAAAGTCCATTCGCGGGTAAACGCCGGCAGGTTCTCGCCCGGCAGGTCCAGGCCATTGACCGTGACCTTGAGCTTGCCCTGGCCAAAACCGCCCAGTGCGCGCACCGGAATCTGCAAGGTGGTGCGCTGGCCCTGGGTCAGTTGCACGCTTTGCGATGGCTCGCCCAGCAGGGTCAGCTGGCCTTCGGCAGTCAGTTGCACATCCAACTTCTGTGCCTTGCCCGACAGGTTGGACAGGTCCAGCGCCAGGCGCGTCTGGTCGCCGCCCGCGAGGAAGCGCGGGGCCGACAGCTCGGCAATCAACGGCGCGGCGATCACGGTCTTGGCTTCGGCCATGCCGTAGCGGTCATCGCTCCAGGCCTGGGCCATCAGGCGCAACTCGCCGTTGAAGTCGGGGATATTCACGCTGACTTCGCCCTCGCCCTGGTCGTTCAAGGTCACCGGCGCGCTTTGCAGGGCGACGATGGTGACGCTGGTGTCCGGGCGCTTGCCGCCCTTGGCCAGCGCCGCGTCACCGCCAAAGGCCAGGCTGGCCAGGCGCCCCTGGCCGGCTTCGATCAACTGCCCGTAGATATCGAACTGGTCCACCCCGTAGGCCTTGCGACCGAACAGGCTGGCGTACGGATCCGGCGTCGGGTATTCGGTGATGTTGAGGATGCCCACGTCCACCGCCGCCACCAGCACATGCACCTGTTTGGGCACGCTGCCATCGGCATTTTTTGCCGCGACCTTGACCGTCAGTGGCTGCTTGGGGCGCATTTTTTCCGGCGCCGTCAGGGTCAGGCCCAGCTTGCGCTGAGTACGGTCCAACGGCAGATGCAGCAAGCCCACTGCGCGTTTGGGGGTGATATTGGCCTTGCGCTCGCCGGGACGGATCACCAGCGCACTCACATACAGATCATGGCGCGACCATTTCGGGTTGAGCTTCACCGCAAAGCTCTTGCCTTCGGCCGGCACCTCGATCTCTTGCCACCACAACGGGCCTTCGCTGGACTCCACCAATAGGTAGCCTTTACCGGCCGCCGGTGGGGTGACGGTGACGTTGGCCGTGTCGCCATCGCCATACGCCGGTTTGTCCAGCGCCAGCTTGACCTGGTCCGGGCGCACGGCGCCGCCTTCGGTGTTGTCCTGAGCCTGGTAGCCGGCCCAGAAACGCTTGCTGCTGATCAGCCCGGTCTGCGGGTCTTCGACTTCAACGCGGTACGGGCCCCACTCCACCTGGAAGCTGACCTTGGCCGTGTCGCCGGCCTTGATGTTGACAGTCTGCTCATCGAGGTTGAGGAATTTCTCGTTGTAGTGATAGCTCCAGCCGTCGTTGTCCGAGTAGTTCCAGTAGTAGTCGCGGCGCTCGCGGATCAGGCGCACCTTGAGGTTGTCGGCCGCGAGTTTCTGACCGTCCTGGTTGGCCAGCAGCACCTCGAATTCCGCGGGGCCATCGCCATCGGTTTCCTTGCCCTCGAACAGGCCGCGCAGGCCGGGCAGTTGCTCGGCCGGCCAGACCGGTTGCACCAGGCGCCGGGTGATCGGGCGCCCGCCGGACTCTTGCAGGCTGGCCTGCACGATCAGTTGCAATGGCGACTTGGCCTCGCTCCACTTGCTTTCCAGGGTCAGTTTTTCCTGGCCCTGGGCATCGAGCACGCTTTCGTCCAGCTCAAAATCCTGGCTCAGTTCTTCTTCCGTTACCGAGCCAAACTCATAGCCTGGCAGGGCTTTGACCGCCTCGCGCAGCGGGCGCACATACACTTGCCCGCTCAGGCGATTACCCGCCGCCGGGGCGCCATAGAGGTAGCGGCCGTTGACCTGGATAACGGCGTTGTCCGCCGGGCTCAAGGGCGTATCGCTGCCCTTGAGCTCCAGGGCCAGGCGCTCGGGCAGGAAGTCTTCGACGAGGAATTCGTACAGTTGCGGCCTGCCGTCACCCAGGTCGAACACCAGTTGCCAGCGCCCGGTCGGCGCTTCGCCGGCCAACTGCAACGGGTATTGATAGAGGCCAGAGGCATCGGCCTCCCATACAAATTTGCGGCTGACCTGTTCATCCGGGCGGCGCACTTCGACACTCACCGGTTGCGGCTTGACGGCATTGCCGTCCTTGTCGCGCAGCAGGGCGTTGAGCAGCACGGTTTCGCCCGGGCGGTACAGGTCGCGCGGGCCGAACACGAAGAATTGCAGCGGGTGCGCAGGCTGGCCGCCGATATCGAACTCGGCCAGGTCCAGCGCCGCGCTGTCGAGGCGCAACAGGCTGGTTTGCTCGCCCTGCTTGGCCAGCAATACCTGGGCCTTTTTCGGCAGCGGCAGTTCGGCGTGGCCGCCCTTCTCGGTCTTGCCCTGGCCCAGCACACGGCCTTCGGCATCGAGGATTTCCAGCTCGACGCCATCCAGCGCCTTGCCGCCTTCCAGCGCCTGGGTAAACACATCCAGGCGGTTGGCATAACGGTGTACCGACAGGCCGATATCACTGAGGGTAAACAGCGTGGCCGGTTGCGAATAGTTGTAGGTGCCCGAAGCACGCATCACCGCCAGGTACACGCCCGGCTGTTGCAGTTGCTTGAGACCGGCGATGGGCAGCAGCAGGGTTTCGCGGGTGTTGCGCGCAGGATTGAGGTCGAAACGGCCGCCGTACACCAGGTCGGCCATGGGCAGCAGTTCGCGGGATTCATAGCTTTGCAGGCTGGTGTTACGGCCCCATTGAGCGAGGAAGGCCGGCAGCGATTCGGGCTTGATACGGAAGAACTCAACGTCGATCTTGTCGACATTCAGCGCGATCACCGGCAAACCTTCGGCCAGGCGGGTGGGCAACAGGGTGCCACGGCTGGCGAAACCGACGGTGGCTTGCAGGTCGCGGGTTTCCAGGCGCGCAATGTACTCGGCGGCGAGCTTGGCGTCATTGACGCCGCGCAGGCCGGCGTCCACAGTCAGCACCAACTTGCGCTGGGGCTCCAGGTGGCGCAGGCGCAGTTCCATCAGGTTGTCGGAAAGCTCCCAGGCACCGTCGACCTTGCCGGATTTGCTGTCCACCAGGTGCAGCTTGTCAGCGAACTTCTGGTCCGGGTCCAGCGGGATCGAAAAACTCACCGACAAGGTGCTGGCGCCATCCAGTTGCACTTCGGATACATCCACCACGCTTAACTCACGGCCGGCATAACGCTGCTTGAGCGTCGCCACATCCACCACGGCCTTGGCCGGCGCCGTCACCGCTGCCGCAGGGGCCGCGGGAGCTGCTGGTTTGTCGGAAGAATCGCAGGCGCTCAGCAGGGCCAGCGCACAGGCCAGGAACAATCCTTTGTTAAGCATGGGGCACTCGTTGTCGGGGTGTCTGAGGGGTGAACTATATATCAGTGCCAGTGAAGCGGGTTATGGTGGCGATCACATTGACCGACGGAGGGTGGTTTGGTTCTCGATCACCTCAAAAGCGCAGAAAACTCCCTATGGGAGCTGGCTTGTCGGGCTGGCATTTGGTCATGGTTTGTAAAGGGCCAGCAAGGCGTGTCGCTTTAAATTGCAGGACGTTTCCTAGACAATCCTTGGCGCCTTGTGCCTGTTGGAATCGGTGACTAGTCAGCGGTCCGTCACTGCTTATCAGTGATCGGGTTTAGTCGCCCGACTCCAAATTCGGCGCATGGTCCATGTAGTTTTATGGTGGCTGTGCGCAGGGCGCCTTCGGGTGCGCCGGAGTTTCCGATTTTGGCCGGTCGACTAACCTGCGTACAGCCGCCACCTTCGTTAGTCGCGACAGGTTCGGCTTCAGAATCAAATTCGGAGCTAAGCCATGAATAAAATTGTCCCCGACCCACCCTGCGACCTGCTCAACGACCGCGCCGCCTTCAATCGCGCCCTCAGCCACTATCTACCGACCCAGGGCTTCCACTCCATCAGCGAAGAACTGAGTTTTGAAGACTCCCTGCTCTACACCGCCAGCCTGCTGAACAGCGCCTCGGCCACTGCGCTCGACTGTGGTGAACACTTGCCCGGTGCCGAACGGGCCAAGGTGCTGGCGGTGTGGCATTTGCTGGAGATCGCCAAGACCACGGTCGACCGCTCTATCGAGTGCTTGCATCCCCCGGGATAAACGCGATCAACAAGGTAGGAGCCTGCTTACCGACTCCTACCTTCAAAATCCAATAAACCCGCTCGCTGATCCCGGACAACCAACTCCTCGCTCTCGATTAGTTACAAACACATGCAGCTTTTTTTCGGATTAAAAACCACAGAGTCTTTAAACCTGCGAGGTTAAACAGTGGTCCTCATAACAAGGTAGATCTGTAAATGAATATACTCCCGAGCCCATCAACACCGCCCACCCCCCCTCCAGCTGCCAACACGCCTAAAATACAAGAAGGCCTACGCTACCTCACGCCTTTAGTCGATGATGGCAACGCCAATATCCAACATCTATCAGATTATAAAACCGACCCTCAAGGCAAGCTGGTCCCGAATGCCAGCAGAGTCCTGATTACCACGGCAGATCGGGCTGACACTATCAACATCACGATAGGGGCAGACCAACAACTCAATGCACGTATAAATGGCAAAGACTACAAACTACCACTGACTGCAAACAATAATGTGCACTCGCTGAGAATCCAGACCCAAGGAGGTAATGACCGTATTACCGTAGACAAGAACATCAACATCGAAATGCACATAGACGGTGGCGACGGTGATGACTATATCGAGGCCAATGGACGAACCGGCAGCGTATTAGGAGGCAAAGGCAACGATTACATACGCCTGGGCACCGGCCATATGGTTGCCTTGGGCGGAGATGGCGACGACATCATGATCGCAGGCACCGGTAACTCCACGATGCTGGGTCAAAAAGGCAACGACAAGTTATACGCCGACTATCCCGCACCGAAGACCAACCTACGCCAGGTTTACCTCAATGGCGGCCAGGGTAACGACGAACTCTATGCCGGGACCGGCAAAACCATCTTGAACGGCGGCCCCGGCAACGATAAGCACGTAGGTTATCGTCAGACTACTTTCTATACCGGCGCGGGCCAGGATACAGTCCATTCCTATGATGCTCAGGATCGGATCTACGCTAAAAAAACCGACACGATCCACAAACCCGCACAGGTAAACACCACCCATGTTGAATACAACAGCAACGCGGGTAAAAAAGGCCTGAAAATAGAAGGCACTCCAGAGTTCACTGAACAAACAGAGGATTACCTTGAACAACTCAGGGGATCGCCGGTCGGGCAGAAAGTACTGCAGGAAATGGACCGCCTTGCCGAAAAAAATGGCACCTACGTCACCATAAGTAGATCCCCGCTGTTTGAGGCGAACACTTACAGCCAATCTAATTCGGTTGGAGAGATCCCACGCGCCAGCCGGCTTCCTGAGCATGAATTTCTGCCTGAATACGGCCATATAACAAATGGCGTCGCCGGATCAAAAGCCGTAGATGGCGTAATCGGCTTTCTTCCAGAGCATTTCACGAAGGCCTTTGACACATCCCCCTTAATCGCCATGGACCATGAAACAATTCATGCCATCGTCTTTGCCGAGGGCAAAGGCATAGCCGGCGATAAGCCGATCTTTGATAAAGAAGGCAAGCCGGTCATGTTCCAGGGCGCACAGCTCAGGGTGAAGAACGCAGAGTATCAAGCTGTCGGTCTTCCAACCAAAACCCGACCCTTCGACTTCGACAACGATCCCTCGACACCGCCCACAACAACCAACACGTCGCCGTTCACGGAAAACGCCCTGCGTGAAGAAATGGGCGTACCGCTACGCGATCGATACGCGGAAGAAGAGCCCCCACTCATCGGTTAGGGCTGGGGCACAAGCCCCCTCACAAGACTGCGCCTGGGATCACGCTGGCTGTTTTTCAGCTAGCATAACCAGCCCCCCTATCCAATCTGCTGTACTGCCAATGCATGGGTACAATGCTCCTCCCCCAAGGAGCCCCCATGTCCACCTTACTCACCGACTGGCGCCACCGCCCCACCCATCGCCGTGTCTGGGCCCTGGCCGCGCCGATGATTCTGTCGAATATCTCGGTGCCGCTGGTGGCCCTGGTGGACAGCATGGTCATCGGCCACCTGCCCCACGCCCATCAACTGGGCGCCGTGGCCGTGGGGGCCAGCCTGTATACCTTCCTGGCCTGGGCCATGGGGTTTCTGCGCATGGGCACCACCGGCTTTGCCGCCCAGGCCGCGGGGCGCAATGATGGCGCGGCGCTGCGGCAAATCCTGTTGCAAGGCTTGTTGCTGGCGCTGGGGTTGGCGATGGTGCTGGGCACGGTGGGCATTCCCTTGAGCCACTTGGCGCTGGAGTGGATGCAGCCCTCGGCCGAGTTGAATCAACTGACCCGCGAATTCTTCCACACCCGGCTGTTCGGCCTGCCTGCCGCCCTGGCTACCTATGCCTTGGTGGGCTGGTTCCTGGGCACGCAAAACGCCCGGGCGCCGCTGGCGATTCTGTTGACCACTAACCTGGTGAATATCGCCCTGAACCTGTGGTTTGTGCTGGGCCTGGACTGGGGCGTGGTCGGCTCGGCGCGGGCCTCGGTGATTGCCGAATGGACCGGCGCCCTGCTTGGCCTGGCCCTCACGCAAAAAGCCTTGCGCGCCTACCCCGGGCACATCGCCTGGGCGGCGCTCAAGGTCTGGCACAGCTGGCGCGCGCTGCTGGCGGTCAACCGCGACATCTTTATCCGCAGCCTGGCGCTGCAGTCGGTGTTTTTCATGATCACCGTGCAAGGCGCGCGGTTGGGCGATGCCACCGTCGCCGCCAATGCGCTACTGCTCAATGGGCTATTGCTGACCGCCCATGCCCTGGATGGCCTGGCCCACGCGGTGGAAGCGTTGTGCGGCCACGCCATTGGCGCCCATGACCGCCAGGCCTTGCGTCGCTCGTTGGTGGTCGCCTGCGGCTGGTCGCTGATCGCCAGCCTCGGGTTTGTGCTGTTGTTTACCTTCGCCGGCCACTTGTTTATCGCCATGCAGACCGATATCCCCAGCGTGCGCGAAACCGCCGATATCTACCTGCCATACCTGGCGGTACTGCCGTTGATTGCGGTGTGGAGTTATCTGTTGGACGGTTTGTTTATCGGCGCGACCCGTGCGCGGGAGATGCGCAACGGCATGTTGCTGACGGTGCTGATTATGCTGCCGCTTGCCTGGGCGTTGCAGGGGCTGGGGAACCACGGGTTGTGGATAACGTTCCTGCTGTTTATGGCAGTGCGCAGCTTGACGTTGTGGGCGATTGCCTGGCGGCTGAATCGGCAGGGGCTATGGCTGGGCGCTAACTGAAGGAGCACGGTCCAAAACGCTGGGCCCTGCGTGCAAAAATCAGCAACCATGGCTTACAAAGTGCCTTAGCGCTTTCCAGAGACGGGAACCACACAACCAGTGTGTTAACTCCCCACTCTCAAGTAGGCCAACAACCATGTTTATTAAAACATCCGCGACTTCGACACCTGCTGCTGGACACCCCACTGCGTCCCTGTCTAACACCCCCAATGCTGGAGCGCCCAGAAACCCTTATGAAAAAGTGTTGGCGGATGATGGCAATGTCAAAATACTGTTTAAACCCATCAAAGAAAGAGACCCACTTTCCAACACCCTCAACACGCGCCACCAAGTACAACTCAGCACAACTTACCGCTCGGACAAAGTTCATATCAGCGTGGATCAAAACAACAATCTTGTCGCCTCCGTCAACGGAAAAGACTACAAGCTTCCGCTCTCGGCAGATAATAAATCGCACTCCTTGAATATCATGACCGGAGGCGGTAACGACCATATTTCCATTGATAAGCGTGTCAACATAGAACTGCACATCGACGGCGGGGACGGCAATGATGTAATTCATGCAGAAGGAAACACAACCACGGTAAAGGGTGGCAAAGGCGACGATCAGATCATCCTGGGGCGTGGCAATACCGCCGCATTGGGCGGGGACGGCGATGACATCATGATTGCAGGCAGCGGCAATGCGGTCATGTCCGGCGGCAAAGGCAACGATCGCCTGTATGTCGGTGCCGGGCCCGACAATAGAGTGCTATACCTCAATGGCGACCAGGGTAACGACCTGCTACATGCGGGCCCTGGCACTGTTGTGTTAAACGGAGGACGAGGAAATGACATACTTTCTGGTTATAACCAGACTACTTTCTATAGCGGTGATGGGAAAGACACCATTCACTCCTATAATAAAAACGATAAAATCTATGCAAAACCCAAAGACAAAATCAACAATCCAATGGCAGCCAAAGTCACCCATTTGGAATATGCCGAGAGCGGTAAGAAAGGTTTGAAAATAGAAGGCACACCCGAATTTATCGAACAGATGGAAGACATTGTAGATCGCCTAAGAAGCTCCCCCGTCGGCCAGAAAATGCTAAAAAAGATGGATCAATTCGTCGACGGCACGCGCGCGCCCATCACCGTCGCCGAGGGTGATTTTGAATACGAGCCGCATATTGACCACGTAGAAAACTTATCGGTCAAAGAGCTTCAAAACGATCCATATCCATCAGAATTTGGCTTTATAAGAAATAACCAACCGGGCTCAGTTTCGGCTCACTCCAGGATCGGCGCCAATCCCGTTTTTTTTGATAAGGATTTTGCCACGCCACCTGAGATCGCGTTCCAACATGAACTCGCTCATGCCTACGATGGCGGTACCGGAACGTTAATACCCGGCAGCGGTGATGTAATAGGTACAGATGGGATCCCCATCTTCCAGTTCGGAGAGCCGGCTCAAGTCGAAAACAGGGAATATCAAGCCGTTGGACTTCCCACGGCAGCCACCCAATTCGATGCTGAAAACGACCCTGACAACCCGATGAACAGCAAAAACCCCGCCCCCCTCACGGAGAACGCCCTGCGTGCCGAAATGGGCGTTCCGTTGCGCGACCGGTATGACGTGGATGAAGCGCCGCGCATCGGATAAGCCCGTGGCTCAGGAAGACAGGTAAGACGAACGCGTCAGCCCCAGGCGCAACGCATCCAGGAACTGGGTACGCTCCGACGCTGTGATCTTCGCGCTGGCGCACTTGTCGCGGTAGTGGGTCATCAACTCCTCCGGCGACAAGTGCACGTAGCGCAGCATGTCTTCGATGGTGTCGTGGGTCTCGATCCCGGCGCTGTACACCGAACCGTCTGCGCGCTGGTAGATGTTCACCGAGTCGGTGTCACCGAACAGGTTGTGCATGTCCCCGAGGATTTCCTGGTAGGCGCCCACCAGGAAGATCCCCAGCAGGTAGTCTTCGCCCTCGTTCAAACCGTGCACCGGCAGGCTGGTCTCGATGCTTTGCTCGTCGACGTATTGCTTGATCTTGCCGTCGGAGTCGCAGGTCAGGTCTTGCAGTACCGCACGGCGCATCGGCTCTTCGTCGAGGCGATGCAGCGGCAGGATCGGCAGGACCTGGCCGATGGCCCAGGTGTCCGGCAGGCTCTGGAAGACCGAGAAGTTGCAGATGTACTTGTCGGCCAGCTTGTCGTTGAGCTCGTCCAGCACCTGGCGGTGCGAGCGCTGGCGGGCCTTGAGCGAGTTGTGCAGGCGGCGACACACGGCGAAGTAGCATTGTTCGGCCAGGGCCTTTTCCGCGAGGGTCAGCTTGCCGTCGGCGTACTGCGCGGCCACGTCGCTCATGTAGTGGGTGGCGCGCCAGTAGGTTTCGGTGACCATTTCAATGTCGGTCGGGCCCAGCAGGTCGACCAGCCATTGCACGGTTTCCGGCAGGCTTTCCTTGTTCTCGATCACCGGCACGTCGTCGTTGTGTTTCTCGACGTCGGTCACCTGCACCACCAGCATGGCGTGGTGGGCGGTCAGGGAGCGGCCGCTTTCGGAGAAGATGTTGGGGTGCGGCAGGTTCTGCGCGTCGCAGAATTCCTTGAGCATGCCCACCACGACGCCGGCGTAGTCATCCATGTCGTAGTTGATCGAGCTGGCATTGCGTGAGTGGGTGCCGTCGTAGTCCACGCCCAGGCCGCCGCCAACGTCGATGTGGTCCACCGGCAGGCCGAGGCTGCGCAGTTCGCCGTAGTAGCGGATGGCTTCCTTGAACCCGTGCTGGTAGTCCGCCAGGTTGGCGATCTGCGAGCCCATATGAAAGTGCAGCAGGCGGATGCCCTGGTCCAGGCCCGCAGCGCGGAAGCGCTCGACCACCGACAACAACTGCGCTGCCGACAGGCCGAACTTGGACTTCTCGCCACCGGTGTCGGCCCACTTGCTCGACGCCAGGGACGACAGGCGCACCCGCAGGCCGACCTGGGGCTTGACCTTGAGGTTGGCGGCTTCTTCGATCACCAGGCCCACTTCGGACTCTTTCTCGATCACGATAAACACGTTGTGGCCCAGCTTCTGGCCCATCAGCGCCAGGCGGATGAACTCACGGTCCTTGTAACCGTTGCAGACGATGGTGCCGCCTTTCGGCGCCAGGGCCAGCACAGCCAACAGCTCAGGCTTGGAGCCGGCCTCCAGGCCGATGGACACGTCCTGGGTGGCGATGATGTTCTCGATCACCGCTTCCTGCTGGTTGACCTTGATCGGGTACAACGCGGTGTATTTGCTCTGGTATTCCAGGCGTTCGATGTTCGCGTCGAAGGCACCGGTCAGCTGGCGCACGCGGTCTTGCAGGATATCCGGGAAGCGCACCAGCAGGGGCAGGGACAGGCCGCTTTTGCGCAGCTCGTCCACTTGCTCGTACAAATCGATGGGCGAACTGTTCGGGCCGTTCGGACGGACTTCAACGCGACCGGCATCATTGATCGCGAAATACCCGGCCCCCCAATGGCGAATCCCGTAAACACTGCGGCTGTCCGCAACTGTCCATTGGCTGCCATCGTCTTTGCGTGTGCGTCGTACGGACATCGAAGTCCCCTATATAAAGTCGAAGAGCGCCACCCAAGTCAGAGGCTGGCGCAGTCTAAAGAGTGAAAATGACGATTTGCCTGTGAGAGAGGTAGACCCCCCTTGCAGGACAGAGTTTAGACACCGGTCAGGAACAGGCTCTGTGAAACCATGGAGACGACGAGCGCGCTCGTCGGTGCGGGTTTCACAGAGGCTGCTAGCCGCCGGACTTCTTCGCCTTGTAACCGAGCTTGATCAACTCGGCCAACAGCAACTCGACGTGGTCGCCCTGGATTTCGATGATCCCGTCTTTCAGGGCGCCACCGGTGCCACAGCGCTTTTTCAGCACGGTGGCCAACTCCTTGAGTGGCTCGGCCGCCAGGGGCACGCCGGTGATGGTGGTCACCGTCTTGCCGCCACGGCCCTTGCTCTCGCGGCGTACGCGGGCAATACCGTCACCTTCGGGAATCAGGGTCTGTTTGCAGGTACAGGCGTCCACGGGCTGGCGACAGTCCGGGCAATGCCGACCTGCGTCGGTGGAAAACACCAGGCCACCAAGGGCGGCGAAGGATGCGGCTTTTTTGGCCACCGGCAATCCTCTTGGGAGGATGAAGACTGATCAGTGCCCGTCAACGGGATCACCGACCGCGAAGCCCCACTCAGGCAGGGGCAGCGCTACCGAGCCGCCAAGGCGGTTCGGCTTGAAAAGTCGCGCAGTGTAACGGCAAAAAGCCTACTTGCTAAGAGCCAAATGGCGCCAATTTATGCAACTTTAGCGACGCGCCGCCAGATAGCGTTTTAAGGCGGCCAGGGAGTCAGGGCAATAGGACTTTTGCTCGATATCCTCCAGCACCGCCTCGATGGGCATAAAACGCGCCTCCAGCACCTCTTCGGGCTGCAGCTGCAGCGGCCCGTCCCAGACCGCCGAGAACGCCGAGCACCAGAGCCGGTTGCCCGTGTCCTCGAAAAAGAAGTGGTCGTGGGCGGTCAGTTCCACGCCGCTGACGCCCAACTCTTCTGCCAGCTCACGGGCGGCCGACTGCTCGTAGGTCTCGCCCGCCGCCACCATGCCGCCCGCCGCCACGTCCCAGTAACCGGGATAGATGGCTTTGCTCAGGGTGCGCCGATGCACGCACAGCTCACCCTTTGAGTTGAACAGCATGATGTAGGTGCCGCGCCCGATCAGCCCACGCTCGCGCAGGTCGGCACGCACCAGGGCGCCGAGCAGGTTGTCCTGCTCGTCGACCCAGGCAATGTGCTCGGCATCCGAGGCCGCGCGGTGCGCGACCTCCTTGGCGCTATCGACCATGGCTCAACCCTGGTTCAGCAGTTGACGCAAGTCGATCACTGCCGCGTTGGCACGGGAGATGTAGTTGGCCATTACCAGCGAGTGGTTGGCCAATACGCCGTAGCCGCTGCCATTGAGGATCATCGGGCTCCACAGGGTTTCCTGGGAGGCCTCCAGCTCACGAATGATCTGGCGCACGCTGACGGTGGCGTTTTTCTTGGCCAGCACGTCGGCAAAGTCGACTTCGATGGCGCGCAACAGGTGGGACAGGGCCCACGCCTGGCCGCGGGCTTCGTAGAACACGTTGTCGATCTGCATCCATGGGGTTTCCACCACTTCCTCATCGACCTGCGGCACTTCGCCCGGCGCCAGCGCTTCGGTTTTCAGCGCGGTGTTGAGCTTGACCCGGCCGACGCTGGCCGACAGGCGCTGCGACAACGAACCCAGGCGGGTGGCGACATCGCCCAGCCAGTTGTTCAGGTTATCGGCGCGGGCATAAAACAGGGCGCCCTTTTGATTGGGGTCGGACAGGCGTGCCTGATAGCGGCTCAGGGAGTTGATGCCTTCCTGGTACTCCGATTCGCTGGAAGGCAGCACCCAGCTCTTGTTATCGAAGTTGAAGCGCGGCTCGGCCTTGGCCAGGTCGGCATCTTCGGCCGATTGCGATTGCGAGCGGGCGAAGTCCTTGCGCAGGGCGCGGGTCAGGTCACGCACCTGCACCAGCACGCCATATTCCCAACTGGGCATGTTGTCCATCCACAACCCAGGCGGGAAGCGGTCGTTGGAAATGTAGCCCCCAGGCTTGTTGAGCAGGGTGCCCACCACGGTCTTGACGGTTTCGACGGTGGTAAAGCCGATCACCATTTGCTTGCCGTCTTTTTCGGCGGCCAGTTGTGCGTTTTGCTGGACCGGGAACAAGGCCGGCTCCTGGCTCCAATACCAACCCAGGCCACCGGTGACCAACAGGTAAATCACAACCAGGGTCAGCAGGGCCCGGCTCATCAGCAGATTACGAAAATAGCTGCGGGAGGCCGACGTGGGCGCAGGGCTTGGGCCTGGGGCGCTGCCTGCACGGTTTTTCCAGTCCAGCATGGCGGATATCCTTTCAGTCACTTGAGTTCAATAGCTACGACCACAACCCTACCCCATCGTGCCCGTCGGTGCGGGGCTTTTCATCAAGGTGGCGCAAAGCTGGCACTCAACTATAAAGGATGGGCGCTGATGCGCCTACGCGACCTAACGGTCAGCAAATGAATCCTTTGGACAGTGCAGTTAATTGACGTATGACACGCGTGCGAATGAAAAGAGGTGCTAGCATAGAGCCACCAGTCGACCTCAGCATGCACCCTTACCTAGTAGTCAGGATATGACCGAGCCAGAAGACCCAAGCCGTGAGCGTCTCAAGCAGCACTTTGCCCAGCGGGTAATTCATCAGGCGCGTCAAATTCTTGAGATCTGGCAGCGTTTGCAGCGCAGCGAATGGTCGAACGCCGAATTGAGCGAACTCAGCGAGGCCAATCTGCGCCTGCTACGGTTTGCCGAGCGTTTTGAACAACCCGAGCATGGCCAGCTGGCCCGGCACATCATCGAGTCGCTTAAAGCCGTGGACGAAAACCGCGGCCGCCTGAGCAGCCACCTGATCACCGACCTCAACCGCCTGATGCAGCGCCTGTCGCGCACCGGCCTGCGCCAGGGCGACCAACTGGACCAGACGTTCCTGCCGCCGATGCGCAAGCCCATCTACGTCATGCTGGCCGATCACGACCGCGCCGAACGCCTGGCCAAGCAGTTGGAATTCTTTGGCCTGAGCGCGCAATCCCTGGAAAGTGTGGCCGCCTTCCGCGACGTCATGGCCGACCGCCTGCCGGCGGCGATTGTGATGGATGTGGACTTCTGCGGCGCCGGGCTGGGCCTGAAGCTGGCCGCCGAAGCCCAGGAAGGCCTGGAACAGAAACTGCCGCTGCTGTTCTTCAGCCTGCACGAAACCGACACCCCGACCCGCCTGGCCGCCGTGCGCGCCGGTGGCCAGGAGTTTTTGACCGGCACCCTGGAAGCCTCGAGCCTGCTGGAAAAAATCGAAGTGCTGACCTGCGTCGCCCAGTACGAGCCTTATAAAGTACTGATCATCGACGACTCCCGCGCCCAGGCCATGCACACCGAGCGCCTGCTCAACAGTGCCGGGATCGTCACCCGCACCCTGATCGAGCCGATCCAGGCCATGGCCGAACTGGCGGACTTCCAGCCCGACCTGATCATCCTCGACATGTATATGCCGGCCTGCACCGGCACCGAGCTGGCCAAGGTGATCCGCCACAATGACCGCTATGTCAGCGTGCCGATCATCTACCTGTCGGCCGAGGACGACCTGGATAAACAACTGGACGCCATGAGCGAAGGCGGCGACGACTTCCTCACCAAGCCGATCAAGCCGCGCCACCTGATTACCACCGTGCGCAACCGTGCCGCCCGCGCCCGCCATCTCAAGGCGCGGATGGTGCGCGACAGCCTGACCGGCCTGTACAACCACACCCATATCCTGCAACTGCTGGAAGATTGCAGCTTCCGCTCGCGCCGCGAGAACAAGCCGCTGAGCTTTGCCATGCTCGACATTGACCACTTCAAGCGGGTCAACGACAGCCACGGCCACCCCATGGGCGACCGCGTGATCAAGAGCCTGGCGCTGTTTCTCAAGCAGCGCCTGCGCAAGACCGACTACATCGGCCGCTACGGCGGCGAAGAGTTCGCCATTGTCATGCCCGACACCGACCTGGACGCCGCCTGCAAAGTGCTCGACGAAATCCGCGGGCGCTTTGCCGAAATCCATTACCCGGCCCAGCCCCAGGATTTGTGGTGCACCTTCAGCGCCGGCGTGGTCGAGCTGTGCGGCGGTTCCGACAGCCTGATGATGGCGGCCCAGGCCGACGAAGCGCTGTACCGCGCCAAGGACGCCGGGCGCAATCGCGTACACGCTGCGCGTGCATCAAAGCAAAGTGCCATCTTTTCACCGGACGCCACTGACTCCGTCATAACCTTGTAACCAAAGCGCAATAACTTCAGGCAACTATCCTTCCGCCGTTGGTTGAAACCACGCATGCGCCTGAAGCTGCTGACGAATCTGAACACCCTTCTGCTGGTCGCCGTTTGCCTGGCCCTGGGCGCTACGCTCTGGTGGTCGCAACGGGCCCTTGAGCGGCCCTACCTGCTGATGGAGCGCTACCTGGGCCTGTCCCAGGCCTTCCAGAACCAGACCGCGCGCAATATCGACGATTACCTGGCCAGCGGCGACGCCCTGCGCCTGAGCGCTGCCGGCCAGAGCCTGGAAACCCTGCTCCAGCACCTCGATGAGCTGCCGCCTGAGCTGACCCAACAGTTGCGCCCCGGCCTGCTGGACCTCGACGGCTTCAGCAAGACCGACCTGCTGGCCGCCGGCAAACTGGCCGGTGACCCACAAGCCCTGTTGCTGCAAGCCGAGCGGGAACTGGGGGCCAATCTGGAGCAACTGGGCCAGTACGCCATGGGCGTCAATTCATTGGACGCGGCGCGTTATCTGCCGCCGCTGCTCGCCGCCTCGCAGCATCTGGGCCGACTGTCCCTGGCGCGGGACAAACTGGTGAGCAGCGGGCGCAGTGAACTGGCCGACGATGTGGAGCGTGAACTGGCCACTATCCGCAGCCAGGCGGACGTGCTTGAACAGCTACCGCTGTTGGGCGTGACCGCCAGCAGTGCCTCCAACAGCGATGACTTTTCCGCCTTGATGGGCCTGGAAAGCAGCCAGACCACGGTGGCCGAGGACACCGGCGTGGGCCTCAAGCGCGAGCTCAACAGCCTGCTCACGCGCTACCCGGCAGAGCTTGCGCGGACCCGCGAGCAAATCCACAAACGCACCGAACTGGCCGCCGCGACTCATCTGAAAATCAACACCGTGCAGCAAGCCATCGCCGCGCTGGAGCCCGAAGTGCGTGCCCAGCACGCCCGGATCCAGGGCGAAGTACGGGTGATCCAGGGCGTGATGATCGGCCTGATCCTGCTGATCGCGCTGCTGATCGACACCCTGCAACGGCGCCTGGCGCGGGTGCTGACCGGCCTGGCGCCGGCCTTGTCGACCTGGGCCGAGGGCGACTTCAGCCAACAGATCGCCCTGGGGGCGACCAACCGCGAACTGCATGATATTGAAGCCTCGCTCAATCGCCTGCGGGCTTACCTGGTGAACCTGGTGGGCACTATTCGCGCCAATGCAGAAGAAGTGGCCGGCAGCAGCCGCGCCCTGGCCGAACTGAGTGGCGGCCTGCATGACGGCGCCGAACGCCAGGCCGGCGACACCGCGCAAATCCGCGATTCACTGGGGGAACTGGAAGCCACCATCCAACAGGTCGCCGGCGACGCCAGCCAGGCCGCCGGGGCCAGCCGCAGTGCTGGCGAGGCCGTGGAGCATGGCCAACGGGTGATCGGCTTGAGCCTGACCGGCCTGCACGCGCTGGTGGGCGAAGTGCAGGACAATGCGCAGATGATCGAAAAACTCGCCGAAGAGTCCGCCACCATTGGCAGCGTGCTCACGGTGATCCGCTCGATTGCCGACCAGACCAACCTGCTGGCGCTCAACGCCGCCATCGAGGCCGCCCGCGCCGGTGAAGCCGGGCGCGGGTTTGCGGTGGTCGCCGACGAAGTACGCTCCCTGGCCCAGCGCACGGCCGGCGCCACCGCCGAGATCCAGACCCTGATCGCCGGCCTGCAAACCGCCGCCCGACAATCGGTGGACGGCATGCGCGCCCAGGTCGAACACGCCGAAGCCACCGCCCAGCAAGCCCAGGCGGCCGACGGCGCGCTGGATGAAATCGTCAGCGCGATCCAGACCATCTCCGACACAGCCATCCGTATCGCCGACGTAACGGCCCAGCAGAGCGGCGCGGTCAGTGAAATCCGCGATAACAGCGAGCGCATCCACCAATTGGGCGAAGACAACCTGCTACGCATTGGCCAGGGCCGCAGCCAGGGCGAGCATCTGCTGGTGCTCGGCGGGCAGCTCAATACCGCCGTGCAGGCATTCCGCGTCTGACCCCCTCTCCCATGTGCTTGATCGTTGCCTGATCGTGATCGTTCCCACGCTCCGCGTGGGAATGCTGCCCCGGACGCTCCGCGTCCCGCCTTAAAGTCGTGACACAGAGTGTCACTGGATGCATTCCCACGCGGAGCGTGGGAACGATCAATGACCGGATCGCGCACCTCAGTCACATACTTTGCGCAATCCTCGCTAATCGTGCTGGCTATTGCAGAGAACTGGACAGTCACAAAGGCTTTGCGGCATAGTCGCCGGGTTCTGGCGTACCCACCTCCAATAACAAGGAACAGCGATGGCGACCTTACTGGTTCTGCACGGACCCAACCTGAACCTGCTCGGCACCCGCGAACCGGGTGTGTACGGTGCAGTCACCCTCGAACAGATCAACCTCGATCTGGAGCGACGGGCCCGTGAAGCCGGCCACCATCTGCTCTACCTGCAAAGCAATGCCGAGTATGAATTGATTGATCGCATTCACGCCGCGCGCAGCGAAGGCGTGGACTTTATCCTGATCAATCCCGCCGCTTTTACGCACACAAGCGTTGCATTACGTGACGCGTTGCTGGCGGTGAGCATCCCATTCATCGAAGTGCATTTATCGAACGTGCATAAACGCGAAGCTTTCCGCCATCACTCTTACTTCTCCGACGTAGCGGTAGGAGTGATCTGCGGCCTTGGCGCCAGCGGTTACCGACTGGCCCTGGAGGCCGCCCTGGAACACATTGAAGAACAGGCTAAACGCCCCTGACCGACCCTTGGGAGTTGATGATTCATGGATATCCGTAAAGTTAAGAAACTGATCGAACTGCTGGAAGAGTCCGGTATCGACGAGCTGGAAATCAAGGAAGGCGAAGAGTCCGTACGGATCAGCCGCCACAGCAAAACCCCGGCCCAACAGTTCTACGCGCCACAGATGCAAGCGCCGGCGCCTGCCGCTGCTGCTCCGGTCGCCGCACCTGCTGCTGCCGCAGCGCCTGCTGCACCGGCCGCGCCAGTGCTCAACGGTTTCGTGGTCAAGTCGCCAATGGTCGGTACCTTCTACCGCACCCCGGCACCGACCTCGCCAGCCTTCGTTGAAGTGGGCAAGACCGTGAAAGTGGGCGACACCATCTGCATCGTGGAAGCGATGAAAATGATGAACCACATCACGGCCGAAAAAGCCGGCGTCATCGAATCCATCCTGGTAGAAAACGGTCAGCCGGTTGAGTACGACCAGCCGCTGTTCACCATCGTTTGAACCGCGGAGCGCCTTCGATGTTGAAACCTGCGAAGAAACTGCAAAAAGTCCTGATCGCCAACCGCGGCGAGATCGCGCTGCGGATCCTGCGCGCCTGTAAGGAAGAGGGCATCAAGACCGTCGCTGTTTACTCGACGGCCGATACCGAACTGATGCACGTGAAACTGGCGGACGAAAGCATCTGCATCGGCCCGCCACTGGCCACGAACTCGTACCTGAAGGTCTCGAACATCATCGCTGCGGCTGAAGTGACTGGCGCTGATGGCATCCACCCTGGCTATGGCTTCCTCGCGGAAAACGCCGATTTCGCCGAACAGGTGGAAAAATCCGGCTTCGCCTTCATCGGCCCGAAAGCCGAGACCATTCGCCTGATGGGCGACAAGGTATCGGCCAAGGACGCCATGATCGCCGCCGGCGTGCCAACCGTACCAGGTTCCGACGGCCCGCTGCCGGAAGACGAGGAAACCGCCCTGCGCATCGGTCGCGAAGTCGGTTACCCGGTGATCATCAAGGCCGCCGGCGGTGGTGGTGGTCGCGGCATGCGCGTGGTGCACAAGGAAGAAGAGCTGATCGAAGCCGCCAAGCAGACGCGCTCCGAAGCGGCTGCCTGGTTCGGCAACCCGATGGTCTACCTGGAAAAATACCTGACCAACCCACGTCACGTGGAAGTCCAGGTACTGTCCGACGGCCAGGGCCACGCCATCCACCTGGGCGACCGCGATTGCTCGCTGCAACGCCGTCACCAGAAGGTCCTGGAAGAAGCACCGGCACCGGGCCTGGATGAAAAGGCACGCCAGGAAGTCCTGGCACGCTGCGTCAAGGCCTGCATCGACATCAACTACCGTGGCGCCGGGACCTTCGAGTTCCTCTACGAGAACGGCCGCTTCTACTTCATCGAGATGAACACTCGTGTGCAGGTAGAGCACCCGGTGTCGGAGATGGTCACCGGTATCGACATCGTCAAGGAGATGCTCAGCATCGCCGCTGGCAACAAGCTGTCGTTTACCCAGGACGACGTGAAGATGCACGGCCACTCCCTGGAGTGCCGGATCAACGCCGAAGACCCGAAGACCTTTATCCCAAGCCCTGGCCTGGTCAAGCATTTCCATGCGCCCGGCGGCAACGGCGTACGTGTGGATTCGCACCTGTACAGCGGCTACAAGGTTCCGTCCAACTACGACTCGCTGATCGGCAAGCTGATCACCTGGGGCGCCACCCGCGACGAGGCCATGGCCCGTATGCGCAATGCCCTGGACGAAATCGTGGTCGACGGCATCAAGACCAACATCCCCCTGCATCGGGATCTGGTTCGTGATGAAGGCTTCTGTGAAGGGGGGGTGAACATTCACTACCTGGAACACAAGCTGGCCAACCAGTAAGTTCGTGCTCCACCTACAAAACCGCCTTCGGGTGGTTTTGTCGTTTATGGACCCACAAGAACACCACAACCCCCTGTGGGAGCTGGCTTGCCTGCGATAGCGGTGGGCCAGGCACTGATGAGCAAGCTGACACCCCGCCATCGCAGGCAAGCCAGCTCCCACATTTGGCTCCCGTGCTGTCAGTGGTGTCGTCTTATCCTCGCCGCTCGCGTAAACTTGCGCCCTTTCGCAGCCCCATCCCGCTGCACACTCATTTTTTCAAAGGTGCCCGCCATGCCTTGGCTGCAAGTCCGTCTCGCCATCAGCCCAGAACAAGCCGAAACCTATGAAGACGCGTTCCTTGAAGTAGGCGCCGTGTCGGTGACCTTCATGGACGCCGAAGACCAGCCGATTTTCGAGCCTGAGCTGAACACCACACCCCTGTGGTCCCACACCCATTTGCTGGCGCTGTTTGAAGACAGCACCGACGCCAGCAGCGTGTTTGCCCATATGGAACTGCTGACCGGTAGCCCGCTGCCCGAGCACCATAGCGAAGTGATCGAAGACCAGGACTGGGAACGCAGCTGGATGGACAACTTCCAGCCCATGCGTTTCGGCCAACGCCTGTGGATCGTGCCAAGCTGGCATGCCGCTCCCGAGCCTGAGGCGGTCAACCTGCTGCTGGACCCGGGCCTGGCATTCGGCACCGGCACCCACCCGACCACCGCCCTGTGCCTGGAATGGCTCGACGGCCAGGACCTGCAAGACTGCAACGTGCTGGACTTCGGTTGCGGCTCGGGGATCCTGGCCATCGCCGCGCTGCTGCTGGGCGCCAGGCAAGCCGTCGGCACCGATATCGACGTCCAGGCCCTGGAAGCCTCCCGCGATAACGCCGGGCGCAACAACATTGCCGAAGGCAAATTCCCACTGTACCTGCCCGAGGATTTGCCCCAGGTGCAGGCCGACGTGCTGGTCGCCAATATCCTGGCCGGGCCGCTGGTCTCGCTGGCCCCGCAACTGTCGAGCCTGGTCAGGCCGGGTGGGCGCCTGGCGCTGTCGGGGATCCTCGCCGAACAGGGCGAAGAAGTCGCCGCCGCCTATGCCCGGGACTTCGACCTGGACCCCATCGCCAACCGCAATGGCTGGGTACGCATCAGCGGTCGTCGGCGCTAGAATGAGCGCCTGTATGAATCGGATGGCCGCATGACCGACAGTTTCGTCACCCAGTGCCCGCATTGCCAAACCCGTTTCCGCGCAAGCCATGCTCAATTGAGTGTGGCCCGTGGCGTGGTTCGCTGCGGCTCGTGCCTGCAAGTGTTCAATGCCGCCCGGCAACTGCTGGAGCAGCGTGCCCACGCGCCTGAAACGCCGGCCGCCGAAGCACCGCCACGCGCCATCAGCCAGAAACAGTGGGCCGCCGAAGAGCTGGACCTGGACCACCTGGACCTCGACGAAGAGCTGGCCAAGCTGGAGCGCCGGGAGATCCAACACACCCAGCCCCAGGGCAGCGACCGCCGCCAGGCCGGCGCAGACCGTCGGCAAAAAGACGAACCGATGAGCGCCAGCCGCGACACGGCCAAGGCTGAAGAAGAACAGTGGGCCGCCAGCCTGTTCAGCGAGCCGCCGGACGAACGGGCTGCGACAATCGCCCACGCCGAGGAAACCGCCGAGCCGGCCCCGGCCCCCGTGGGCAAACCCCAGCGCACCGAACCCTCGATGTCCTTCGACCTGCACGAGGTGGACGACGAGCCCACGGTACATGCCGACGATACCCGTACCGCGCCCGAGTCGCTCATCGACAGCGAGCCGGACGCGCCCATCGAGCCCGAGCCACGCCGCAAGCGCACGCGCGCCACGGGCAACGCCCATGACGAGATGCTGCAAGACCTGGAAGACGATCCGCTGCACCTGTACAGCGGCAAACGTCCCGCCGGTTGGGGCCGCCGCCTGCTCTGGCTGACCCTGGTGCTGCTGGCCGCCGCCGCCCTCGCCGGCCAGTACATTGCCTACCAGTTCGACGACCTGGCCCGCCAGGACAAATACCGGCCATGGTTCCAGGAACTGTGCCCGACACTGGGCTGCACCGTGCCATCACGGGTCGATATCGCCCACATCAAGAGCAGCAACCTGGTGGTGCGCAGCCATCCCGAGTTCGCCGGCGCCCTGGTGGTGGATGCCATCATCTATAACCGCGCCACGTTCTCCCAGCCGTTCCCCCTGCTGGAGCTGCGCTTTGCCGACCTCAATGGCCGGATGATCGCCAGCCGGCGCTTCAAGCCCGCCGAGTACCTGAGCGGCGAGCTGGCCGGCCAGACCGAGATGCCGTCCCAGACCCCGATCCATATCGCCCTGGACATTCTCGACCCAGGCCACAAAGCCGTGAACTACAGTCTCAGTTTCCACTCCCCCGAGTGATTGGCGGCGCGCATCAAGGTTCGGACGGCTGGGTATTGACTTGGCCGTCCACGACCAAACCGCTGGCAATAAGAAAATAACTGCTCAGATTTTATCCAATTCAGCCTTTAACCAGTCATCGAGAGCGGGTATCATGCCAACCCTTTTTCGAACTCTAATGATCCGGCCCCACAACAGGGAAGTCCTATGTCGGCGGTACGCATCGGCCCATATACATTGCCAAACGCTCTGATTCTCGCCCCGATGGCGGGTGTCACCGACCAGCCCTTTCGTCAGCTGTGCAAACGTTTGGGCGCAGGCCTTGTAGTCTCGGAAATGGTCACCAGCGACATGAGCTTGTGGAACACCCGCAAATCGCGGATGCGCATGATCCACGAAGGTGATCCCGAGCCACGCTCGGTACAGATCGCCGGTGGCGATGCGCAAATGCTGGCGGATGCGGCCCGGGCCAATGTGGAACTGGGTGCACAGATAATTGATATCAACATGGGCTGCCCGGCCAAGAAGGTCTGCAACAAGGCCGCCGGTTCCGCCCTGTTGAAAGATGAGCAGTTGGTGGCCGAGATCCTGCACGCCGTGGTGGGTGCAGTGGATGTGCCGGTCACCCTGAAGATTCGCACCGGCTGGGACCGGGACAACAAGAACGGCCTGACGGTGGCGAAGATCGCCGAACAGGCAGGCATTACAGCGTTGGCGGTGCATGGCCGCACCCGCGCAGACCTTTATACCGGTGAAGCCGAATACGACACCATTGCTGCCATCAAGCAGGCGGTGTCGATTCCGGTCTTTGCCAACGGCGACATCGACTCGGCCGAGAAAGCCCGGCGCGTACTGCACGCAACCGGTGCCGATGGCCTGTTGATCGGCCGGGCTGCCCAGGGGCGGCCATGGATTTTTCGTGAGATCGAGCACTTTCTGCGTACTGGCGAAATCATGCCGGCACCGGCACTGTTCGAGGTGGAACGTATTCTGCTAGAGCATCTGGCCGCCCTGCACACCTTCTATGGAGACGTGATGGGCGTGCGCATTGCTCGCAAGCATGTGGGTTGGTATCTCGCAACCCTGCCCGGCGCCAGAGAGTTCCGTACCGGGTTCAATCGTTTGGATGAAACGCAAGCACAGGTCACCGCCGTTCGTGAGTTCTTTGCCGAACGAGACAAGAGCCTGAGAGCAGGGGACGGAGAAGGGGTGGCCGCATGACGATGATGACCGAGACTTTAGTGAGTGGAACAACACCCGTGAGCGACAACGTCAATTTGAAACAGCACCTCAACACGCCGAGCGAAGAAGGCCAGACCCTTCGCGGGAGCGTGGAGAAAGCGCTGCACAATTATTTCGCCCACCTTGAGGGCGCGGCCGTCACGGATGTGTACAACCTGGTGCTCTCCGAAGTCGAGGCGCCCCTGCTCGAAAGCGTGATGAACTACGTCAAGGGCAACCAGACCAAAGCCAGTGAGCTGCTGGGCCTGAACCGTGGGACCCTGCGCAAGAAGCTCAAGCAGTACGATTTGCTGTAAGCATTCAATCAAACCAGAAAGGCGCCCGCGTAAAACCGGTCGCCTTTTTTGCTGACTCCTTTGCTTTTGATGGAAATTGAGATGACCGACCAGACTACCCGCCTGCCGATCCGCCGCGCCTTGATCAGTGTTTCCGACAAGACCGGGATCCTCGAATTTGCCCGGGAGCTGGAAGCCCTGGGTGTGGAAATCCTCTCCACGGGCGGGACCTTCAAACTGCTGCAGGACAACGGCGTGGCCGCAGTAGAAGTCGCGGACTACACCGGTTTCGCAGAAATGATGGACGGTCGGGTCAAGACCCTGCACCCGAAAATCCACGGCGGCATCCTCGGCCGTCGCGGTATCGACGATGCCATCATGAGCGAGCACGGCATCAAGCCGATCGACCTGGTGGCCGTCAACCTCTACCCGTTTGAAGCCACCATCAACAAACCAGGTTGCGACCTGCCGACCGCGATCGAAAACATCGATATCGGCGGCCCGACCATGGTGCGCTCGGCCGCCAAGAACCACAAAGACGTGGCCATCGTGGTCAACGCCAGCGACTACGGCCAAGTGCTGGAAAACCTCAAGGCCGGGGGCCTGACCTACGCCCAGCGCTTCGACCTGATGCTCAAGGCCTTCGAGCACACGGCCGCCTATGACGGCATGATCGCCAACTACATGGGCACCGTGAACCAGGCCGCCGAAACACTCGGCACTGAAGACCGCAGCCAATTCCCGCGCACCTTCAACAGCCAGTTCATCAAGGCCCAGGAAATGCGCTACGGCGAGAACCCGCACCAGAGCGCGGCGTTCTATGTGGAAGCCAAGCCGGCCGAAGTGGGGATCGCCACTGCGACCCAGCTGCAAGGCAAAGAGCTGTCCTACAACAACGTGGCCGATACCGACGCCGCGCTGGAATGCGTGAAAAGCTTCGTCAAGCCGGCCTGCGTGATCGTCAAGCACGCCAACCCGTGCGGCGTGGCCGTGAGCCCGGACGCCGAAGGCGGGATCCGCCAGGCCTACGAACTGGCCTACGCCACCGATACCGAGTCGGCATTCGGCGGCATCATCGCCTTCAACCGCGAGCTGGACGCCGAGACCGCCAAGGCCATCGTCGAGCGTCAGTTCGTCGAAGTGATCATCGCGCCAAGCGTTAGCGAAGAGGCCCGTGCCATCGTTGCGGCCAAGGCCAATGTGCGCCTGCTGGCCTGCGGTGAGTGGTCGGCTGACCGCGCTGCGGCCTGGGACTACAAGCGCGTCAATGGCGGCTTGCTGGTACAGAGCCGCGATATCGGCATGATCGGCAGCCAAGACTTGAAAGTGGTCACCCAGCGCGCACCGACCGAGCAAGAGATCAACGACCTGATCTTTGCCTGGAAAGTGGCCAAGTACGTTAAATCCAACGCCATCGTCTACGCCAAGAACCGCCAGACCATCGGTGTCGGCGCCGGCCAGATGAGCCGCGTGAACTCGGCGCGTATCGCCGCGATCAAGGCCGAACACGCGGGCCTGCAGGTGGCGGGTTCGGTGATGGCATCGGATGCGTTCTTCCCGTTCCGCGATGGCCTGGACAACGCTGCAAAAGCAGGTGTGACGGCCGTGATCCAACCGGGTGGTTCGATGCGTGATGCCGAGGTGATCGCCGCGGCTGATGAAGCCGGCATCGCCATGGTCTTTACTGGCATGCGCCACTTCCGCCACTGATTGATCGCACCCACTCGGGCACTGGCTTCATGTGGGAGCTGGCTTGCCTGCGATAGCATCACCTCGGAGCACCGAGGTGCCCGCATCGCAGGCAAGCCAGCTCCCACAGAAAAGCCGCCCACAGAGCCCCCAAGAATTTTGCTTCATCCGAGGTTTTTGAAATGAATGTTTTGATCATTGGCAGCGGTGGCCGTGAACACGCCCTGGCCTGGAAAGTCGCCCAGGACCCACGCGTACAGAAAGTCTTCGTCGCCCCCGGCAACGCCGGCACCGCCATTGAAGCCAAGTGCGAAAACGTCGCCATCGACGTCTTGGCCCTGGAGCAACTGGCCGACTTCGCCGAGAAGAACGTGTCCCTGACCATCGTCGGCCCTGAAGTGCCGCTAGTGGCCGGCGTCGTGGACCTGTTCCGCAGCCGTGGCCTGGACTGCTTCGGCCCGACCGCGGGCGCGGCCCAGCTGGAAGGCTCCAAGGCGTTCACCAAGGATTTCCTGGCCCGCCACAAGATCCCGACCGCCGACTACCAGAACTTCACCGAGATCGAGCCGGCCCTGGCTTACCTGCGTGAAAAAGGCGCGCCCATCGTGATCAAGGCCGATGGCCTGGCCGCCGGCAAAGGCGTGATCGTGGCGATGACCCTGCAAGAAGCCGAAGACGCGGTGCGCGACATGCTCGCCGGCAACGCCTTCGGTGACGCCGGTTCGCGGGTGGTGATCGAAGAATTCCTCGACGGCGAAGAAGCCAGCTTCATCGTGATGGTCGACGGCAAGAACGTCTTGCCGATGGCCACCAGCCAAGACCACAAGCGCGTCGGCGACGGCGACACCGGCCCGAATACCGGCGGCATGGGGGCCTACTCCCCTGCCCCGGTGGTCACCGCCGACGTACACCAGCGTGTAATGGACCTGGTGATCTGGCCGACCGTGCGTGGCATGGCCGATGAAGGCAATGTCTACACCGGTTTCCTGTACGCCGGGCTGATGATCGACAAGGCCGGCAACCCGAAAGTCATCGAGTTCAACTGCCGCTTCGGCGACCCGGAAACCCAGCCGGTGATGCTGCGCCTGCAGTCGAGCCTGGTGCTGCTGGTGGAAGCCGCCCTGGCCCAGGCCCTGGACAAGGTCGAAGCCCAGTGGGACCCGCGCCCGAGCGTCGGCATCGTGCTGGCCGCCGGTGGCTACCCTGGCGACTACGCCAAGGGTGATGCGATCCAGGGCCTGGACGCAGCGGCCACCCTGGAAGGCAAGGTGTTCCATGCCGGGACCGCGCTCAAGGATGGCCAGGTAGTTACCGCAGGTGGCCGTGTGCTGTGCGCCACCGCCATGGGCGCCAGCGTCGATGCCGCCCAGCAGCAAGCCTACACGCTGGCCGCGAAGATCGACTGGCAGGGCTGTTTCTACCGCAAGGACATCGGCTACCGCGCCATTGCCCGTGAGCGGGGCGAAAATCAGTAAAACAGCTATCCGTTCGGCTAGGCAGGGGCCTTTTGCCCTTGCCGTCCGATTACGGTCCCGCGCATAGTTAACCCCGTGCATTAACCTACGAAGGGATTTCGCCGTGCGCTGGCTCAGGATCGCCATAGTTTTTACTGTCAGCCTGCTGACCCTGCTCTGTCTGTTGCCGGCCCAGGCCGTTGCCCAAGGCAGCGGCTGGGCCGTATTGCTGGATGAGCAGGCTGACCTGCAACTGAGCGACATTCGCTCCCCACGCTACACCAACCAATTCAGCCCCATCGAACTGGACCGGATCACCGCCGCCGAGCCCAATGGTGCGCTGTGGGTGCGCTTCAAGCTGCAACCCGGCAAGCACGAGCAAGTGCTGCGGGTCTTCGCGCCGGACCTGGCGCACCTCAATCTGTATGTGCTGGACGGCGACACGCTGATCGAGCAACTGAACACCGGCACCCGCCAGCCCCAGGCCGAACGCCCGCTGCCCAGCAGCGACTTCATGCTGCCCATGCCCCAGAGCCAGAAGCCCCTGGACGTGTATGTGCGCCTGGTCTCGGAGCATGAACTGCGGCCGTACCTGACCCTGGAACCGGCCGTGATGGCCGCCGCCAACCAGACCCAGACGCTGGTGTATGGCCTGCTGTTCGGCTGCCTGCTGATGCTGATCCTGCACAACCTCGCACGCTACGCCTACCATCGCTCGCGCAGCAGCCTGTGGCTGGCGGCCTGCGAAGTGTTGCTGTTGCTCAGCCTGTTGCTGCTGCTCAACCTGCTGGGGCCGTGGCTGCCGGACTGGCACGCCATCCAGACCCCAGGCGCTTATATGGCGTTGCTGCTGACCGCGCCCTGCGGCTTGATGTTCGCCTACCGTTTCTTTGCGCCCCTGGGTCCGCACCCGCTGAACAAGCTGCTGATGGCGGATATCCTGTTGATCGTGCTGTGTGGCCTGTTGCTGTTGTTCGTCAACACCCTGCCGCTGAATATCATCACCTACGCCCTGGTGGCGTTGGCCGGCCTGAGCATGCTGTTTGTCTCGGCCTACCACTGGCAAAAAGGCTACCGGCCGGCGCGGCTGTTCATGCTCGCCATGCTGGTGTTCAACACCGGCACGCTGATTATCCTGCCAGCCCTGCTGGGCCTGACCCTGGTGGCCCCGCAAGGCCTGATCATCACCCTGCTGGCGGTGATCTGCCTCAGCGGCCTGTTGATGAGCCAGGCCCTGGGCGAGCGCCAGCGCAGCATTGTCGAGGATCGCTTCAGCCTCAGCCGCGACCTGGCCGCCAGCAACGCCGAAATCGCCGCCAAAGCCGAGTTCCTGGCAAAGATCAGCCATGAAATCCGCACGCCCATGAACGGCGTGCTGGGCATGACCGAGTTGCTGCTGGGCACGCCTTTGTCGGTCAAGCAGCGCGACTATGTGCAGACCATCCACAGCGCCGGCAATGAACTGCTGACGTTGATCAACGAGATTCTCGACATCTCCAAGCTCGAATCCGGGCAGATTGAACTCGATGATGTGCAGTTCGACCTCAATGCCCTGATCGAAGACTGCCTGAGTATTTTCCGCGCCAAGGCCGAGCAGCAGAACGTCGAGCTGATCAGCTTTATCCAGCCCCAGGTGCCACGGGTCATCAGTGGCGACCCGACGCGCCTGCGCCAGGCCCTGTTGAGCCTGCTGGAAAATGCCCTGCAAAAGACCGACGAAGGCGAAGTGCTGATCGTGGTGGCCCTGGATGAACGCAGCAGCAAACCGCGCCTGCGCATTGCCGTGCAAGACAGCGGCCTGCCGATGGAAGCCGCCGAGCGCGATGCCCTGCTGCACAGCGAACTGCACAGCAAGAACTTCCTCTCGGCCACCCGCCTGAGCGGCCACCTCGGCCTGGTGATCGCCCGCCAACTGATCCTGTTGATGAATGGCGAGTTCGGCATCAAGGCGGGCAGCCAGCAAGGCAGCACGCTATGGCTGACCTTGCCCCTGGACCCGGAGCGCCTGGAACACCCGACTTCCGACCTCGACGGCCCGCTGCAAGGCGCACGGGTGCTGGTGGTGGACGACAACGACACCTGCCGCAAGGTCCTGGTGCAGCAATGTACCGCCTGGGGCCTGAATGTCAGCGCCGTGCCGTCGGGCAAGGAAGCCCTGGCCCTGCTGCGTACCAAGGCGCACCTGCGCGACTATTTCGATGTGGTGCTGCTGGACCAGAACATGCCCGGCATGACCGGCATGCAACTGGCGGCGAAGATCAAGGAAGACCCGAGCCTGAACCACGACATCCTGCTGATTATGCTCACCGGCATCAGCAACGCGCCGAGCAAGATCATCGCGCGCAACTGCGGGATCAAGCGCATCCTCGCCAAACCGGTGGCCGGCTACACCCTCAAGACCACCCTGGCCGACGAGTTGACCCAGCGCAGCAAAGGTGTGGTCCAGCCACGCCATGCCGCGCCGAACGTCCCCGTCGCCATTACCGTGCCCAGCGATTTCCGCATCCTGGTGGCCGAAGACAACAGCATCTCCACCAAAGTGATTCGCGGCATGCTCGGCAAGCTCAACCTGCAACCCGACACCGCCAGCAATGGCGAGGAAGCCTTGCTGGCGATGAAGGCCCAGCGCTACGACCTGGTATTGATGGACTGCGAAATGCCGATCCTCGATGGTTTCTCCGCAACCCAGCAATTGCGGGTCTGGGAAGTCAGTAACCAACGCACCCGCACGCCGGTGGTAGCACTGACCGCGCACATCCTCTCGGAACACAAGGAGCGCGCGCGCCAGGCCGGGATGGATGGGCACATGGCCAAGCCGGTGGAGCTGTCGCAACTGCGCGAGTTGGTGGAGTACTGGGTGACACAGCGTGAGCAGCCGACGGAGCAGGCGCATACGTCCTGAATCACCCACATCCCTGTGGGCTTGTGTGGGAGCTGGCTTGTGAGCTGGCTCCCACACAAGCCAGCTCCCACATTTGCTCGGTGTCGCTCTTTCGAGTCGCAGTCCTGATAAACTCCCCCTCGCCCTCCCTTCGCTGTGAGCTCCCGCCATGCTCCACGTGTTGTTCAGCGTTTATTTGAAGATGCTGGTGCTGTACAGCCCCTTCTTCGTCTTGTCCTGCTTTATCAGCCTGACCCGTGGCTATTCCAGCAAGGAACGCCGACGCCTGGCCTGGAAGGTCGCGCTGGCGACGCTGGTGTCGAGCGTGTTGCTCTACCTGTTCGGCCGGGTGATTTTCAGTGTGTTTGGCATCACTGTGGATGCCTTCCGCATCGGCGCCGGCAGCGTGCTGTTTATCTCCGCCCTGGGCATGGCCCAGGGCAAATCGGCAGTGCAGACTGACAATGTGCAGCAGGATGTGACCATCGTCCCGCTGACCATCCCCTTGACCGTCGGCCCCGGCACCATCGGCGCGCTGCTGGTGATGGGCGTCAGCCAGCCCCATTGGGATGACAAGCTAACCGCCATTCTCAGCATTGCCCTGGCCAGCCTGACCGTGGGCGTGGTGCTGTACCTGTCCAACCGCATCGAACGCATCCTCGGCGACCAAGGGCTGCAGATTGTCAGCCGCCTGATGGGGTTGTTCGTGTGCGCACTGGCGGCACAGATCATCTTTACCGGCGTACGCGGTTACCTAGTGCCCTGAGTCCCCGGTCAAATCCGATATTGGGCGATGGCCAGCAAGACCTTGTCGCCTGCACTCTCGCGCAGTTGCTTGAGCGTGGCATCGTTGACCGCTGCGGGATTGAGCATCAGGCAGGTCTGGCCGCTATAGGCTTCGACCGTGGAGCTGTCCCATTCGAGAAAAGGAATGCCCACTTTCTGGCTGACACCGTGGGCGCTGTAGGTCACCAGCACCATCAACACTTCACCGTCGACCTCGGAACAGGACGCCAGGCCAAAGTCGCCACCTTCATGATTGACGACGTTGCGCTTGAACAGATCAAACGGTGCCGACAGCTGCTTCAAGGCCTCGAAAGCATCCGCCGCCAACTTGG
The DNA here is from genome assembly GCF_059422465.1 of Pseudomonas sp. GW821-FHT01D09. Taxonomy (NCBI): domain Bacteria; kingdom Pseudomonadati; phylum Pseudomonadota; class Gammaproteobacteria; order Pseudomonadales; family Pseudomonadaceae; genus Pseudomonas; species Pseudomonas sp. GW821-FHT01D09. The sequence continues at coordinate 92,719 of NZ_JBWKWY010000013.1, read as the reverse complement.
GCAGCGCCATGGCCAGGGAACCGGAAAGGAACGTCGAGGCCACCGTGGACGTGATGATGTTCAACGCCGCCATCTGCACAGACAACCCCTTCACAGAGGTGGTGACCCGCTCGAAACTGCTGCGTATCGGCAACCACCCCAGGCTGGTCATGACCTTGATGAACTCGTCGTACCAGGCCTGCGTGCCACGCGCCAGTTTCAGCACATCACTCACGTAGCTGCTGGCCAGCAGATAACTCTTGCGGGTGTACTCCTTGTTGAGGCGGCTCATGCCCGCGACAAACGAAAACACACTGTTATTGATCACCGCGCCATTCAAGTCACCCTCGGCCTGGACCGGCCCTGGCGGACTTGACGGCTGCCTGGTCAGCGGCAGTCGGTAGGCCGCAATCAGCTTGTTCTTTTTTGCCATATTGATTCGTTTATGTTTGCGCTCCATAACTGTTTCTCCACTAAAACCCACACGGGCTTACAAGAAACACTAGTCGCCCGATTGAACTTTTTTCAGTAGGTACGCCGAGGGTTATTACGCTGTAGGAAGGTTCTACATATTCTAAAACCCCCGCAAACACTGGGGATCGGCGGGCACCTGATAACGGCAGTCTTACTTTCTGCAACTAAAAGAGAGGAACCGTTAAATGTGTTGCGAAATCGCGGGGCTGAATACAGAAATTTCCGTCAGCTCGGTTTGGATTTTTCAGACGTGTCAGCGACCCCAGGGCGGGGTCGCCGAGACTTCAGGAGGCCGGTTTCTCGCCATACCAGCGCGGCGTGTACACCCACTCACCGCCACCTACCCGAGGGAACGTGCAGGTGGTGGACGACCCGATCAGCACCATGGTGCGCATATCCACCTGGTCCGGGGTCAACTGGCCCAGGGTGGTGGTGCGCAGCGTCTGCCCGGGGCGGCCAATATCGCGCCCCAACACCACCGGCGTGGCGGCAACGCGGTGCTGGGCGACGATCTCCAGGGCACGCCCCAGTTGCCAGGGGCGCGAACGGGAGATGGGATTGTAGAACGCCAGGGCCAGGTCGGCCTCGCACGCCAGGTCCAGGCGTTTCTCGATGATCGACCAGGGCTTGAGGTTGTCCGACAGCGACATCACACAGAAGTCATGCCCCAGCGGCGCACCGGCCTGGGCCGCCGTGGCGAGAGACGCCGAGACCCCCGGCAGGATTTCCAGCTCGACCCGTTGCCAGGCCGGGTCGCTGGACTCGTGCAACGCTTCCAGCACCGCCGCGGCCATGGCGAACACGCCAGGGTCGCCGGAAGACACCACCACCACCGAACGGCCCTGGGCCGCCAGCTCGAAGGCATGCCGCGCCCGTTGCATCTCTTCGCGGTTGTCGGTGCAGTGCTGCACCTGGTCGGCCCGAAACGGCCCGGCCATGCGCACATAGGTTTCGTAGCCCAGCACATCGCTGCAACGCGCCAGTTCAGCCTTGACCGCCGGCACCATCAGCTCGGCAGCGCCAGGGCCCAGGCCGATCACCGCAAGGCGGCCACGGGGGCGGCCCAGTTGCGCCAGGTCCACCGGCGCGGCGCTCGAATGGATGACCAGCTCCGGCCCGGCGGCCAGTGCCGTAAAGCGCAGCGGTACGCCCAGTTCCAGCGCCGCTTCATGCAATTGGCCGCTGGCCATGTCGGCAGTATCGGCCAGCAGACACGCCAGGGACTGCACGGCGATGCCCTCCTGCTGCAACGCCTGGCGCACCCGTGCAGCCAAGTCGATGCCGGGACGACAGGCGACCCAAGTGTTTTTCGGATAGATCAGCAACTCGTTGGCCGCCGGCACCCGCTCGGCGCTGCCGACATGGATGCTCAGGCGCGCCTGCTGGTCCTGCGCCAGGTTGGCCTGGTCCAGCCATGGCGCGGCGCCTTCGATACGCACGTGCTCGCCGGCCAGCAGGTCCGAGACAAAGCGCTTGCCCAGCTCAAGGTCTGCCAGTTGATAACCCTGGGGCGGGTTGAGCAGGCAGGTGCCAAAGCGCAGTTCACCACTGGTGGTAATCGCGGCCGCCACACCCAGGGCTGCGGCGATTTCCCGCGCCATAAGATTCACCCCGCCCAGGCCCCCAAGCAACGGCACCACCGCACTGCCGTCTTCAGCAACGGCCAGCACCGCCGGCTCCTCGCCTTTTTCCAGCAGCAGGGGCGCCAGGGTGCGGATCACAATCCCGGCCGCGCACAGGGCAATGATCGGCGTGCCCTGCTGATACAACTGACGCAGGGTCGCGCCAAATTCGCTATAGGCCTGGTCGGCGCCCTCCACCCGGCCGGCCAGGCCGTGGATCAGGGCGCCGGGGTACACCTGCTGGATGCTGCGCGCGGTGGCCAGGCTGCCCTGGCCGAGGATGACAATCGCCGGCGTTATCACCCTTGCCACCTTTCGCCCGGCACGATGATCAACGAGAAATACGGCGAAGACATCGGCTCGACCTGATCCAGCGCGACGATTTTCTGGTTGGCCATGGTGGCGCGCTCCACATACAGCGCGCGCCCGGCCAGCCCCAGTTCCTCCAGCACCTGGCGCACCTTGGTGAAGTTGCGCCCCAGCTTCATGATCACCGCCGCATCGGCATCCGCCAGGCGCCGCTTGAGTTCGTCATGGGGCAGCACGCCAGACAAGACCGACAGGCTCTGGTTGCGATACACCAACGGCGCCCCCAGCACCGAGGCGCCGCCGAGCATCGAGCACACGCCGGGGATGACCTGGGCCTCGTAGCGCTCGGCGAGGCGGTCGTGCAGGTACATGTAGGAGCCGTAGAAGAACGGATCGCCTTCGCAGATCACCGCCACATCGCGCCCGGCATCCAGATGCGCGGCCACATCAACACTGGCGGCGTCGTAGAAATCGCTGATCACCTGTTCATAGGACAGCGGCGCCGGCAAGGCTTCGGTGGTCACCGGGTACACCAGCGGCATCAGCGTCTGCTCGGGCACCAGGTGCTCTTCGATAATGCCGAACGCATTGCCCTTCTTGCCCTTGGCGACGAAGTACGCGACCACCGGCGATTCGCGCAGCAGGCGCAGGGCCTTGAGGGTAATCAGTTCCGGGTCGCCGGGGCCGACGCCCAGGCCGATCAAACGTCCACGCGCCGGCATCATTCGACCTCCGTGGCCAGGGCGTTGACCGCTGCGGCAGCCATTGCACTGCCACCCAGACGGCCCTGCATGATCACAAACGGCACGCCACGGCTGTCTGCGGCGAGCATCGCCTTGGACTCGGCGGCGCCGACAAAACCCACCGGGAAACCGAGGATCAGCGCCGGCTTGGGGGCGCCGGCGTCGAGCATTTCCAGCAGGTAGAACAAGGCCGTCGGGGCATTGCCGATCACCACCACGCTGCCTGCCAGGTGCGGGCGCCACAGTTCCAGGGCGGCCGCAGAACGGGTGTTGCCCAGCTCCCGCGCCAGCTCGGGCACGCTGTCGTCGCGCAAGGTGCAGATCACCTCGTTGTTGGCCGGCAGACGCGCCCGGGTCACGCCTTCAGAAACCATCCGCGCATCGCACAGGATCGGCGCACCCGCGGCCAGGGCTTCGCGCCCGGCCTTGCCCGCGCCTTCAGAAAACTGCAGACCGTCGATGGCCTCGACCATGCCGCAGGCGTGAATCACCCGCACGGCGAGTTTCTCCAGGTCGGCGGGGATGCGATCCAACTTGGCCTCTGCGCGAATGATCGCAAAGGAGTTGCGATAGATCTCCTGACCGTCGCGGATGTAATCAATCATCGGTGCTGCTCCGTGGACGGGCACGCAACACGGCGCCCGCCGCTTCAATAGAAAGGTTGTGCGCGTGCAGGCGGCCGAAACCCGGCTGGCCTGCATCGCGAAAATAGAGGTCGTAGTGCCCGGTGCCCACCGCCAGCAAGGTGACCGGGGCAATGTGCGCCGCAGCACACGTGCGCGGGCAGCCAGACAGGTGCACATCAAGGCCATGGCCCTGAAGCAACGTGGCCAGGTGCAGGGCGTCGGCCTTGGTGTCGGCCTGGGCCTTGGCGCAGCCGCTGGACCCGGTGCAGGCAATCATCCGCGCCAGGGCCTGGTCGGCCGAACAGAGGAAGCCCAACTGCGCCAGGCCTTCGGCAACGCGCGTGGCAACGTCCGGCGCCAGATTGGGCAGCAGCAAGCCTTGCCATGGGGTGAAGCGCAATGTGCCGTCGCCATACTCCAGGGCCAGTTGCGCAGCGCCACGCAGCATGGCCGAGTCCAGGCGCCCCAATGGCGTGACGGCGGCCACGTAGACCCGCTGCGGTTGGCGCTGTGGATAAGTGCCCAGGCGCAAGCTGCTCGGGCTGGCGCGGCGGCGATAGCCATCGGCGGGGAGCAACGGCAGGCGCAAACGCCCGACGAAGTTATCCACAGGCGTTTGCGCCAGCACCTCGCGCATGCGGTTCTGGTCGGGGCGGGCCAGGTCGAGGAACAGCTCCAGCACCGCGACGACCAGCCCATGCCCTTGCTCCACAGGGACAGCGGCCAGCGGCGGGTCTTGCGCGGGGCAACCGGCCAGGCCGAATGCCAGCCAGGTCTGGCCCTGTGCGGCATAGGCCGATAACCACAAGTCGTGATGATGTTCGAGCATCGCCAGGGCTTCGCCGCCATCCAGCTGCACGGCGAACTTGGCCGACAACTCATGGAAACGCGGATGGGTTTGCAGGGTGGCGAGGATCTGCTCCGCCAGGGGCCGGGTGTCCAGCAACATGTCGCGGTCGATGCCAGCGCCGGGGCTGAGCATCACGTTGCGCACATCATCACCGCCGGCGGTGGTCGGGCCCAGGCCGGCGGCCAGCAGCTGGGCGATCAGGCCGTCATGCTCCGGGCCGATGCCGCGAATCTGCAGGTTGGCGCGGTTGGTCGCCTCGATCACCCCACCGGCGTAAGTCTGCGCCGCGTGTGCCACCGCCTGCGCCTGCGCGGCGGTGATGGCCCCACCGGCCAGTTTGATCCGGCAAATCCCGCCATCCAATGCCTGGACAATACGCAGCAACCCCGGGCAACCCGAGGGACGTTTGCTGGTGGACAGAGGAAGTGGCTTCACGGGGGGCTACCGGTTCACGGGTAAAGGCGCGGTATTATGCCTGCTTTGTCCGGCGGCATGAAAAGCCTGCCCGTCGGATGTCGTTCAAGGAATCAATATGTCGCCCTGGCTGACGGTAGTAGGCATCGGTGAAGACGGCTTCAAGGGCCTGGGCAGGCATGCCCGGCATGCCCTGTTGCGCGCCTCTCGTATCATTGGCGGCCAGCGCCAGCTGGATCTGCTGCCGGTGTGCATCCGCGGCGCACGCGAGCTGTGGCCCAGCCCATTTTCCCTGGAGCCGCTCCTGGCCCGGCGCTTTGAGCCGGTTTGCGTACTGGCCAGCGGCGACCCGATGCTCTACGGTGTCGGTGCCAGCCTGGCGCGGCAGGTGGCGGCAGATGAGCTGTTGATCCTGCCGGCGCCCTCGTCGGTATCGCTGGCGGCGGCACGCCTGGGCTGGCCGTTGCAGGATGTGCTGACACTGTCGGTGGTCGCCCGCCCGGTGGCCGCGCTCAATGCCCACTTGGCCAGCGGTGTGCGCTTGCTGGTATTGAGCAACGACGGCCAGAGCCCGGCCGCCATCGCCGAGTTGTTGCGCGCCAGCGGGTTTGGCCCGAGCCGCCTGAGTGTGTTTGAACACCTCGGTGGCCCCGCCGAGCGGCGCATCGATGGCCACGCCGAAAGCTGGCAGGACCCGCCGCTTGCCGCGTTGAACCTGGTCGCCATCGACTGCCTCGCCGACGCCAATACCCCGCGCCTGTCGCGCTTGGCCGGCCTGCCGGATGCGGCGTTCCAGCATGACGGGCAACTGACCAAACGCGATGTGCGGGCCATGACCCTCGCCCGCCTCGCCCCAACCCCCGGCGAATTGCTGTGGGATGTGGGCGCCGGCAGCGGCTCGATCGGCATCGAATGGATGCGCGCCCACCCCAGTTGCCGCGCCCTGGCGATTGAAGCCGATGCGGGCCGCCAACAGTTGATCGAACACAACCGCGATGCCCTCGGCGTGCCGGGCCTGCAATTGATTCGCGGCAGCGCGCCCCAGGCCCTGGCAGGGTTGGAAGTGCCCGATGCGATTTTCATCGGCGGCGGCGTGACCCGCGACGGCGTGCTCGACACCTGCTGGCAACACCTGCGCCCGGGTGGGCGGCTGGTGGCCAACGCGGTGACCCTGCAAAGCGAAATGACCCTGATGGCCTGGCGCGCACAGCACGGCGGCGAACTGACCCGCCTGCATGTGGCCCAGGCCCAGCCCCTGGGCGAATTCGACACCTGGCGCCAGGCACTGCCCATCACCCTGCTTGAAGTGATCAAGCCACGATGAAACGCATCCTGCTGCTGGGCGGCGTCACCGAAGCCCTGACCATCGCCCGCACCCTGGGCCCGCAACATATCTACAGCCTGGCCGGAATCGGCCGGGTGCCCACCGACCTGGCGTGCCAGGTGCGCGTCGGTGGCTACGGCGGTGCCGAGGGGTTGGCGCAGTTTGTCCGCGCCAAGCACATCAGCCTGATACTCGACGCCACCCACCCCTACGCCGCACAAATCAGCGCCAACGCCGCCCAGGCTGCGCGCTTGTGCGCGATCCCCTGCTGGGCCCTGCGCCGTCCCGCATGGCAGCCACAACCCGCTGATGACTGGCGCGAAGTCAGTGACTGGGCCGGGCTGGTCGAGGCCCTGAAACCCTTCCAGCGCCCACTGTTCACCCTTGGCCGCGAACCGCTGCAACACCTCGACGAAATCCCCGCCGGGCAGTTCTGGACCTTGCGCGCACTGGACGTCTACCCCGGCAACGAGCGCTGCGAAGTGATCGGCGCCCGTGGGCCGTTTTTGCTCGAGGATGAACGGGCATTGTTTGAACGACGGCAGATCGATGTATTGATCAGCAAAAACAGCGGCAGCAGTGCCACCGAACCCAAGCTGCAAGTGGCCCGCGAGCGCGGCGTGCCGGTGGTGGTTTTGCAGCGGCCGGTGTTGGTGGGGGTGGATCGGGAGTTTTTGACGTCCCAAGAAACACTCACAGCGTTGGCAGATTTCACTCAATAAGTCAGGATCGCTCGCTTGCTTGATTAGTAACCTATTTGTTACCTTCGAGGCGAGCGATGATTGAGATCGAAGAATATAAACGCGACGGCCAAACCAGCCCATTCAAACAATGGTTTTTATCCCTGAGCGTCCAGGCACGTCTTAAGGTTTCAACATCATTGCTTCGGCTAGAAATGGGCAACACCAGCAATATCAAGTGGTTCGATGGGATGGGGGAATACCGGATCGATTGGGGCCCGGGGTATCGAATTTATTTGATACAGGAAGGCCAGCGCCTAATCATCCTGTTCGGTGGGGGCGATAAGTCCAGCCAGAAAAGAGATATCAGGGCTGCAAAATCGCTGATCCGCGATTATCAACGCGACAAAAAAACGGAACAAAAGAGGTAGCCAGCATGGCACTTACCCGCAGTTATAAACTCACGATTGCCGAAGCCGCCCAGCGCGACCCAGAGTTTGCCCAGGCACTCCTCGACGAGGCTGCTACGCTATTTCTCAACGGCGAACCAGAATTGTCCCGCATCATTCTGCGCGACCTGGTCAACGCCACTGTTGGTTTTGAGGGTTTGGCAAAGGAGACGGCCAAGCCGAGCAAAAGCTTGCATCGCATGCTTTCGGCTCATGGCAACCCAAGCATGGATAACCTGGCTGCGATATTTGCGGTACTGCGAAAGGGACTTGGGGTCGATATGCAGGTGCATGGCGTTCCCGTTACATAACTTGGGATCACTGCGACACCAAACCACACCAGCAACTTTTACTTATGCCCCCCAATCAGGCTAAATACCCACTTGATCGCTTAACCCTACGGATTGTCCGCCATGGCCCGTCAACGCTTTGCATTTGCCTGGATCGCCTGCCTTGCAGTGCTGTTCAATGCGTTTGCCATGCCGAACGCTTGGGCGATGCAGCAAGGCAAAAGCCCTGCCGAGCAATTGCTGTGGGGCAGTTTCTGCTCGTCCACCGGCAACAAGCTGGTGGCGATGTCCCTGGGTACGCTGGAGATACCGGCGCCGCAACAGGACGAGCACTCCAGCATGCAGCATTGCTGGTGCTGTTCGGGCTCGGCGCCGTTGGTGGCGCTGCCGGGGCATGTACCGCAGTTGTATCTGACCCGGATCGACCCGGCGCCTGGCCTGCCATCGCCTCCCCTGCAAGCCCCGACCCCGCGCCAGCAATGGCCGAGCCTCAACCCCCGCGCCTCTCCTACCGTTTGATCACTTCGCAATCGAACTGCGTTTGAATCGTTCTGGAGAACTGCCATGCTCAAATCTTCCCTGCTTCTGGCGGCTTTGCTGCTGCCTGTGTTCGGTGCTGCCAATGCCGATGACTACAAGGCCGGAGACCTGCTGGTGAGCGATCCCTGGTCCCAGGAATTGCCGCCCAATGCGCCGACGGTCGCCGCCTACTTTGTGATCCATAACCAGGGTGAAGCCCCGGACCGCCTGCTCAGTGCCGATACGCCAGTGGCGGCCAAGGCCGAGCTGCATGAGCATGTGATGCAGGGCGACCTGATGAAAATGCAGCAGGTGCCCAGCGTGGCCGTGCCGTCCAAGGGCGAGTTGACCTTCGCGCCGATGGCTTATCACGTGATGCTCCTGGACCTGAAGGATCGCAGCCAGTTGCGCGATGGCCAGCACTTCCCGCTGACCCTGAACTTTGAAAAGGCCGGGCCCGTAAAAGTGCAAGTCTCGGTACAAAAAGCACCGCCGATGGCCAACCACGCGCACCAGCACGCCCAGTAACCACCACAGGCCGCTCCCCATGGGTGCTCCCGCCAACCGGTCGACCCTGCACCGCCGCCAGCCCCTGAGGCTGGCCCACGGCAGCTGGATCAGCCTGTTCGCCATGCTGATGATTTTTATCGGACCGCTGATTTCCCAAGCGATGCCGATGGATCATCACGCCGGCATGTCCATGCAGATGTCCATGGACGACGTCTGCCATGCCGCGCCCCAGCCCCCGGCCGACCCTGCCAAGGCCCCCGCCGCCGACCACGTGATGTGGGAGAAATGCGGCTATTGCAGCCTGTTGTTCAGTTGCCCGGCCCTGCCTGGCAGCGTGTCATTTGTGGCCCTCGGCAGCCCGCCGCCGGCCACTGGCCTGATCCCCGTACCGCGCCTGGGCCATGCCCGGCAGAGCATTTTCCCCGGCGCCCGCAGCCGCGCCCCACCCAGCCAGTCGTAAACCGCCAATCACACAGCACTTCGCACGGCCGCCTTCACACAGACAGCCCCAGGCTGCTGGCCGTGTTGTTTACGACTGATGGATGGAATTTTTCATGTCCAGGTTTCCTGCTGACACCCGTATGGGATGTACCCCTGTGCTCGCCGTTTTGTGCGGTGCACTCTTGACGCCACAGGCCTATGCCGACGACCACGCCGAACACCACAATGAGCTGAGCCCGACGGTGATTACCGGCGTTGCCCCCAGCTCCCCACTGACCATCGTCACCAACCCCAAGGACCCGCGCCAGCCGGTGCCGGCCAGTGACGGCGGCGACTACCTCAAGACCATCCCCGGCTTTGCCCTGGTGCGCAACGGCGGCACCAATGGCGACCCGGTCCTGCGCGGCATGTTCGGCTCGCGCCTGAATATCCTCACCAACGGCAGCATGCTGCTCGGTGCCTGCCCTGGCCGCATGGACGCGCCCACCTCCTATATCTCGCCGGAAACCTACGACAAACTGACGGTGATCAAGGGCCCGCAAACCGTGCTCTGGGGCCCTGGCGCCTCGGCCGGCACGGTGCTGTTCGACCGTGAGCCGGAGCAGTTCGGCGAACTCGGCACGCGGGTCAATGCGAGCATCCTTGCCGGTTCCAACGGGCGCTTCGACAAAGTAGTGGATGCCGCCGCCGGTGGCTCCCAGGGTTATATCCGCGTGATCGGCAACCAGGCCCACGCCGATGACTACAAGGACGGTAACAACGACACCGTCGCCTCGCGCTACGACAAATGGAATGGCGACGTCGCCCTCGGCTGGACCCCGGACGCCGACACCCTGCTGGAACTCACCGCCGGCCGTGGCGATGGCCAAGCGCGCTACGCCGGACGCGGCATGGACGGCTCGCAGTTCCTGCGCGAAAGCCTCGGCCTGCGTTTCGAGAAGTCCAATATCGGCGAGGTGCTGGACAAGGTCGAGGCCCAGGTCTACTACAACTACGCCGACCACGTGATGGACAACTACAGCCTGCGTACGCCGTCGGGCACCGGGATGATGGCCGGGCCCATGGCCTCCAACGTCGACCGCCGCACCCTCGGCGCACGGATCAAGGCCACCTGGCGCTGGGCCGATGTGCAACTGATCAGCGGCATCGACGCGCAGACCAACGAGCACCGCCAGCGCGGCAGCTCCGGTATCGACACCTACAAGGACCTGCCGCGCACCAAGGACGCCGACTTCCATAACTACGGGGTGTTTGGCGAGCTGACCTGGTACGCCGCCGACAATGACCGGCTGATCACCGGCGCCCGCCTGGACCGCGCCTCGGCCAAGGATTACCGGCAAAGCATCGACAGCGGCATGATGAGCCGCGCCAACCCCACCGCCGGCGACACCCGTGCCGACACCCTGCCGTCGGGCTTTGTGCGCTATGAACACGACCTGGCCGACAGCCCGACCACGCTCTACGCGGGCCTCGGCCACGCCGAGCGCTTCCCGGATTATTGGGAGCTGTTTTCGCCCAAGCTTGGCCCGGCCGGTTCAGTGAACGCCTTCGACGCGATCAAGCCGGAGAAAACCACCCAGCTGGACTTCGGCCTGCAGTACAAGACCGCTGAGCTGGAAGCCTGGGCCTCCGGGTACATCGGCCAGGTGCGCGACTACATCCTGTTCAACTACACCCCCGGGATGATGGGCATGACTTCCCAGGCGCAGAACATCGACGCACGGATCATGGGCGGTGAATTGGGCGCCGCCTACAAGCTGACGCCCAACTGGAAAGCCGATGCCACCCTGGCCTATGCCTGGGGCAAAAACAGCAGCGACGGCAAGGCCCTGCCGCAAATGCCGCCGCTGGATGCACGCTTCGGCCTGACCTACAGCGAAGACGACTGGAGCGCCGGCGCCTTGTGGCGGGTGGTGGCGGCGCAAAACCGCATCGACCAGAACAAGGGCAACGTGGTCGGCAAGGACTTCGCCAAGAGCGGCGGCTTTGGCGTGTTCTCCCTCAATGCGGCGTACCGCATCAATAAGAACTTCAAGGTCAGTACCGGTGTCGACAACCTGTTCGGCAAGGCCTACGCCGAGCACCTGAACCTGGCCGGCAACGCCGGGTTCGGCTACCCGGCCAACGACCCGCAAGCCATCAACGAACCGGGGCGCACGCTCTGGACCAAGGTGGATATGAGTTTCTAACAACCGGTGGGAGACGGCTTTATGTGGGAGCGAGCAAGCCCGCTCCCACCGACCGACCTATAAATAAAAACCTTGCGGAGCACCCTGATGAATCCACCAAAGATTTCCTTCTACAACCTGGCCTGGCGCTGGCATTTCTACGCCGGGCTGTTTGTTGCGCCCTTCATGGTGTTGCTGGCCGTGACCGGCATCATCTACCTGTTCAAGCCCCAGCTGGACCCGCTGATGTACGCCGACCTGCTCAAGGTCGAGCCCGCTGCGCAGACCCTCAGCGCCGACGAGCAACTGCAACGGGCGAAGGCTGCCTACCCACAAGCCACCATCAGCAAATACCTGCCACCGGTGGACGCCAGCAGCAGCGCGCAATTTGTCCTGCACAATGCCGGCCACGAACTGACAGTGTTCGTCGACCCCTATCGCGGCAACGTGCTCGGCGAGCAGGACGCGACCTACAACCTGCAAGCCATCGTCCGTGCCCTGCACGGTGAGTTGATGATCGGCACCACCGGCGACCGCCTGATTGAACTCGCGGCGGGCTGGGGCGTGATGCTGGTGGTGTCCGGCCTGTACCTGTGGTGGCCACGGGGTAGATCCGCCGCCGGCATCCTGTGGCCGCGCCTGGGCGGTCGCGGGCGCCTGTTCTGGCGTGACCTGCACGCGGTCGCCGGGTTCTGGGGCGCGGCGTTCCTGCTGCTGATGATCCTCAGTGGCCTGACCTGGACCGGCTTCTGGGGCAAGCAATACGCTGATCTGTGGAACCACTTCCCAGCAGCGATGTGGAACGACGTACCGCAATCCGACCAGCAGGCCCGCAGCCTCAACACCGCCACGCAACAGACCGTGCCCTGGGCCCTGGAAAACACGCCGTTGCCGATGTCCGGCGAGCATGCCGAACACATGCAACACGGCGGCATGCACCACGGCCCGGCCGCCCCCGCGATCAGCCTGCAACAGGTGGTGGACCTGGCCACCGCACGCCAGGTCGAGCCGGGCTACAGCATCACCTTCCCCGCCACGGCCACGGGCGTGTTCACCATCGCCGTGTTCGCCAACGACCCGCGCAATGATGCCACCCTGCATGTCGACCAATACACCGGCAAGGTTCTGGCCGATGTGCGCTGGGAGCACTACAACACCGTGGCGCGGGTCACCGAGTCCGGGGTGATGCTGCACGAGGGCAAGATGTTCGGCGTGGTCAACCAGATCATCGTGCTGCTGGTGTGCCTGATGATTCTCTTGAGTGCGGTCAGCGGCCTGGTGATCTGGTGGAAGCGCCGGCCACAGGGTGGCCTGGGGGTTCCGCCGTTGCGCCATGACCTGCCGAAGTGGAAGACCGCAATGGCGATCATGCTGGCCCTGGCGATTATTTTCCCGCTGGTCGGCGCCTCGCTGATCGGGGTGTGGGTATTGGATCGGCTGGTGTTGGCGCGCTGGTTCAAGCAACGTGAGTCGGCCTCATCTTCGGCATGAGGTTGGCGAGATGTCCTACATAGAGGCGTTATGTATCTTACGCGGGCTTTCATCACCAACCTAAGAAGTGTTAACTTATAACACTTGAAGCATTGCCCCCCCACTCGAAGCCAGCAGCCAGTACCGTGACGGCGGACTACACATGCACCCTGTGGGAGCGGGCTTGCCCGCGATGGCTGAGTGTCAGTCGATACATTAGTTGACTGATACACCGCCATCGCGGGCAAGCCCGCTCCCACACAAGCCCACTCCCACACTGGATCGCTGCTTGACTTGAGATATTTGATGCCCACACTCAACCTCCACCACCTCGCCTGGTCCCCCCAGGGCCTGGGCCACTGTCATCACCAGTTCCACCTGCGTGATGCCAGCCTGCAGGTGGGTGCCGGGGAGTTTGTCGGGTTGATCGGGCCCAATGGCAGCGGCAAGACCAGCCTGTTGCGCTGCGCCTATCGCTTCAGCAAGCCCGAGCAGGGTGAAGTGCGCCTGGATCACCAGAACGTGTGGAAGCAATCCTCGCGCTGGTGCGCCCAGCGCATTGCCGTGGTGCTGCAGGAGTTCCCCGACGCCTTCGGCCTGCGGGTCGATGAAGTGATCGCCATGGGCCGCACCCCGCACAAAGGGCTGTTCGACAGCGATACCCCGCACGACCGCCAACTGATTCAACAGGCCCTCCACTCCGTCGGCCTGCTGGGCTTTGAAGACCATGCCTTCGCCACCCTGTCCGGCGGTGAAAAGCAGCGCGTGATCCTCGCTCGCGCCCTGGCCCAACAACCGCAATTGCTGATCCTCGACGAGCCGACCAACCACCTCGACCCACGCTACCAACTGGAGCTGCTCAAGCTGGTCAAGCGCCTGAAAATCGGCACCCTGGCCAGCATCCACGACCTGAACCTGGCCGCTGCCTTCTGTGATCGCCTGTACGTGATCAACCATGGCCGTATCGTCGCCAGCGGCACGCCCCACGAGGTGTTGACCGCCGAACTGCTGCGCGAGGTGTTTGGGGTCGAGGCCTTGATCGATACCCACCCCCTTTCCGGCTACCCGCGAATCACCTGGATAACCCAACCATGATCCTGCGTTCCCTGCTGTGCCTTGCCCTGCTGTGCGGTGCAAGCCAGGCCTTTGCCGAGGCCACTCGCTACCCGTTGACCATCCAGAGTTGCAACCGCGAGGTGACCTTCAACCAGGCCCCCGAACGCGCGGTCAGCCACGACATCAACATGACCCAGATGATGCTCGCCCTGGGCCTCAAGTCGCGCATGGTCGGCTACAGCGGCGTGACCGGCTGGAAGGCGGTGACCCCGCAAATGGCCACCCTGCTTGACGGCCTGCCGGAGCTGGCGAGCAAGTACCCGTCGGTGGAAACCCTGCTCAATGCCAATGTGGATTTCTTCTTCGCTGGCTGGGACTACGGCATGCGCGTGGGGGGCGACCTTACCCCGCAAACCCTGCAACCGTTGGGCATCAACGTGCTGGAGCTGACCGAGTCCTGCGCGTTCGTGATGAAGCGCCCGGCGGCAACCCTGGACGATACCTATAACGACCTGCGCAACCTGGGCCGGATCTTCGATGTGCAGGACCGCGCCAACGCCCTGATCGCCCGGCTGCAGGCCCAGGTCGGCGCGGTGCAGGACACCCTGCCCGCCGAAAAACCACGGGTGTTCCTCTACGACAGCGGCGAAGACCGCGCCATGACCTCCGGCCGCCTGGGCATGCCCCAGGCGCTGATCGCGGCCGCCGGCGGGCGCAATATCCTCGACGACGTGGACGCCAGCTGGACCCGGGTCAACTGGGAGACGGTGGTGGAACGCAACCCCCAGGTGATCGTGATCGTCGACTACAGCGAAATCACCGCCGAACAGAAAATCCAGTTCCTGCTGGATAACCCGGCCCTGCAAGCGGTGGACGCGATCAAGCAGCGGCGCTTTATCGTGATTCCCTACGTGCAGGCCACGCCGGGTATCGACAATGTGCTGGCGGTAGAAACCCTGGCCAAGGGGTTCCACGGCCAATGATCGAGCGCCGCTACGCCTTGCTGCTCGCCGTCCTTGGCGCGGTGCTGCTGGCCTCCTGTGTGGTCTCGCTGGGCTTTGGTTCGGCGCGGGTGCCGGTGGACGTGGTGTGGCGGATCCTGCTGCACAAGGCCCTGGGTATCGGGGCGGTGGATTGGGCGGTGGGCCAGGAACATATCGTTTGGCTGATCCGCGTGCCGCGCATGTTGCTCGGCGCGCTGGTGGGGGCCGGGCTGGCGCTGATCGGCGCGGTCTTGCAGGCAGTCACACGCAACCCGCTGGCCGATCCGCACCTGCTGGGGGTGACCTCGGGCGCCACCCTGGGCGCAGTGATTGTGGTGTTGCATGTGGGCGAAATCATCGGCCTGCTGACCTTGCCCATCGCCGCCTTTATCGGCGCGCTGCTGAGCATGCTGGTGGTGCTGGCGGTGGCCAGCCGCAATGGTCGGCTGGAGAGTGATCGCCTGTTGCTGTGCGGGGTGGCGGTGTCATTCGTGATGATGGCAGCGGCTAACCTGCTGCTGTTCATGGGCGACCATCGCGCCGCCTCGGCGGTGATGTTCTGGATGCTCGGCGGCCTGGGCCTGGCGCGCTGGGAATTGCTGGCGGTTCCCAGCCTCACCGTGCTGCTGGGCCTGCTGTTGCTGCTGGGCATGGCGCGCCCGCTCAATGCGCTGATGGCCGGCGAGCAGACCGCCGTGACCCTGGGCCTGAATGCGCGCAATGTGCGCCTGAAAGTGTTCTTGATCGCCTCACTGCTGACCGGCGTCCTGGTGTCGATCAGCGGCTCCATCGGCTTTGTCGGGCTGATGGTGCCGCATATCGCCCGGCGCCTGGTGGGCGCCGAACACCGGCGCCTATTGCCGGTGTGCGTGCTGTTGGGCAGCCTGTTCCTGGTGTGGGTCGATGTCGCCGCACGCACCCTGATCGCCCCCGAAGACCTGCCCATTGGCGTAGCCACGGCGGCGATTGGCGGGTTGTTTTTTATTGGCCTGATGCGCCGGCGCTAAAGGGCCTACAGCTCATCCCGGTCACGGATACTCAGTGGCTCGTCCACCGCCGCGGCGTCGATCCGCAAACCGTTGGCCTGCCCCAGATGCTGTTCGGTCAACAGCCCTTCGTTCATCCAGAAGGCGTCCCGGTCCAGGATAAACAGCTTGCCGGCGGTGACCACGCCCTTTAGAAACACCGAAGGATGAACCGTTGACCCGGCGACCAGTACCTGGCTTTCCAGCCCAGAGAAACTGGGCTGGTATTTCAACAGCGCACCGCCCTGGCACGACAGGTACAGGGCGGCGGCCGGGCGAGATAACCCGCGCAACACCGTAATGAAATAGCTCATCAAGTCCGGTGCCACGAAATTGCGCACCAGGGCCTGGTCCTTTGGCTCACGGCTGCCCGTTACAGGCATGCTGCTGTAGAGCAGGTGAACACCCGCAACCCCATAATCGGCCGGAAAGTCCGGCATAGGGGCAGGAGGGACCGCCGGCTGGACCACTCCCCGGGGGCCGCTATAGAACAGGCGCAAAATCATCGCCAGCCCCATGCCCGGCGCCACTGGCCGGGTGGCCAGGAACGAAGCGCCCTCAGTGTCGGCCAGCACCGCAGAGAGGTATTGCTGATCCCTATAGGGCGAGAATCGGCGCTTGAGATAACGCACGGCGTCATCCTCATGGGAAAACACCGGGCCACATACCGCCGCCCACGGCTCGACAAACGCCTCGGCCACGCCAGGTTGCCAGAACTGATCGATCCGGTTGCGAGTGGTCCAGACACGCCCCTGGACCAGGGTATCCAGATGGCCGATTGCAACAAGATCACGCACATAACTGAGCACCGTCCTTTCGCCTTCCCACAACTGTTGCCGGATCTCGACCAATCGCCCCCAGCTGTCCAATTGGGCCTCACTGCCCTGGTACTGATACTGAAGCAGGGCACCGTCCTGGCACGATAGGTAAAGCGCCAGTTGCTTGTCCTTGACCCCATGCAGGGAAAACCGGATGGCGGTGTCGATATCCGTGGGGGAAAAGAAGGCCTGGCGCAGTGGGTCACTGTCAGGCGCCAGGGCTTCATTGCTCGCGCAGAGGTAGAACCCCTCCAGCCTGTAGTCCTGGGGGAACAGGCCGTGGGGAAACACTTGCCCGAAGTCGCGATAACTCTGGCGCACCAACGGCAGGCTGACCATATAGCGCCCGTTTTTCTTCGACTTGAAGACGTAGCCAAACTGCAGGTTCTCCCCAGGCCGGCACTGCTCATGGGCATAACGCACCGCATCTTTTTCCTGGGCAAAAACCGGGCTGAACGCCGGGTCCGCCAGGGCATTCCTGATCATCAACGGCTCAGGCTGCGCGGCAATCAGCTCCCCGCTGATGCGCCGCGCAATGCCCCAGGTTTTGCTGCCCTCCACCACGTGTAAAGCCCCGGCAGCGCCAAGGCGGGCGACAAACGCAGCGGGGGTCGTTTCTCCCTGACGGATCTGGCGTTCGATACGGTTGTTCAACAAGTCCGCCCGTACCGGGTTCAGCGGCTGCAAGTCCATCTTCAGCTGGCCTTCCAGCGCGGTCTGGCTGCGGGTGTAACTGACCACACAGCCATCGGAGCCCAACAGGTACTCGCGGGTCAGGCTGGCATCCTGGCCCGCAAGGGCCGCTGAAATCACCCGGGTGGACAACATATTGCGATAGAGGCCCGCTTGCTCGGCCTCCAGGGCGAAAGGCAACTCGCGCACCGGGCTTGAGCGGTAACGCGCCACAAGGGTGTGGGCCGCAGGAAAACCGCCGGTGCTGACCACCTCATCAGGAAAAATCCATTTGGGGTCAAAATCTTCACGGGGCACTTTCAACGGTTCGGTCGCCACAAACAACCCATCTGGACGCTTGAGAACCAACCCGCCCATCAACCCGTTGCCCTGGAGCAGCGAGCGTACATGACGTACCGCATCATCCTGGTCGTGGAAGGCCGGGCCCAGGCGACGGCGCACAAAATTGGCATAAGGCCGCCATTGCCCGGCACCTTGAACCGCCACGCCACGACGGTCCCAGCACTGGCTGCTGTATAGCACCCGCAGGTCACCGGCGCGGGCGATCAATGAAATAAACCTGTGGGTGTCAAACGTGCCGTTACGCAGGTTCATGCCCTGGATCGTCGCGCCCTCACCGGGGCTGCCTGCCTGGAGCAACGACGAGGCTTGTGGCTGATAACGCAACAGGGCGCCATCGAGCGTAGACAAGTAGACCGGCAACACCCCAGTAGCCGAGGCACGCGGCAGATACCGGGCATCTTCTTCGGCACGCAGCAGAACATCCGGGGTGACAAAGAACTGGGTCAGCCAGGCCTGCACCGTGGACAACCCCGAAGGCAGCCATTGCTGGGAATAGAGCAGCCCCACCACCACAAAATGGCTGGCAAAGCTACCACCGTGCAGATAGCCAACCGCCCTGGAGGAGTCGCTTAACCAACGCCCACTGGAGCTGACCGGCAGCAACTCGCTGACCACGTACTCATCGGCCTGCGGGTTCTTGAGCACATACGCCGTACACCCCTGGGCGTCCAGGTTGCGCCCATACCAACGGACATGGGCATTGAGGGCGGCCTCGTCTTGGCTACTGAAAATCGCCCCCAAGGCCGGGCTTTGCAGGTCGATAGCGGCGTAATCGAAATTGGCCACCCAGTCGTCGTAGACCCTGCCTCGCGGCCCCCAGAGTGGGCTCTGAACCAGCACCTGCAGGCTGCCCGCGTCGGCCAGCCTCGTCACGATATCCACCGGCTTGAGCACACCCGCTTCCAGCCGCTCGAAATAGCCGTTTTTGCCAGGCTCACGGGTGGTATTGCTCTGGACCAGCAGCTCCCTGGCCGAACCACTGGGGGTATAGCTGATCAGGTTATTCGGCGAGCCACTCAGATAGGCAGGCAACCCGGACTCAATCACCGAACCGATCTCCTGGTCCGAGAACATCGTGGTGTGCACTTCAAGGTCAGTCAGCGTCCAGCCCAACCGCCGTTGACGCTCCCGATCAGCCGAGGACAGCGCAGCGTGGGAGGCGTAGCGCGCATACAGCTCATAACCCGCTGGCGGCACCAGCAACCCATTGCCCACGAACGGCGTCAGCAGGTCGCCGGCAAAACCATCGCCGTAGATGCTAAGGGGCTCGGTGAATACAAACCGCCCGGTTCCAGCCTTGAGGATGTAACCGCCATACGCCGTGGCCCGACGAAAGCCGATCTTTTCGTGGGCATGGCGCGCGGCATCGTCGGCGGTGAGGAACGCCGCGCTCAAGGCCTGGGTGCCCGACCCCAGTGGCAACCGCTCGCTGCCGTGCACCAGCCCGAGGGTGTTCCACAAAGCGCCCGGCTGGAGCACCGACAGCTCGCCGGCACGGATCACCCGGCGTACAAACTCCCGGGGGGACAGCGTGCCGTCGAGCAAGGCGGCCTGGTTACCGTTATCGGTCACCGTCTGGCCGCTGATCGTAAACAGTTCGTTTACCGACGCGGCACTCGGCACCTGCCACTGCAGCAAGGCGTTGTCGGCAGTGCGCAGGTACAGCCTGAGCCCCAGCCCGGCGACCTGCTGGGCAAAGGTGGCCAGCGCCTGGGCCATGGCCTCCACCAGCAGCGCAGGGCTGGCGAACCGTTTGTACAGCCAGGCCTCCTGCGCCGGCAGTTGCTTCGGCTCCACGGCGGGCGCATTGCGGTAGAGCCCCACCACACGGTAGTTGGAGAGCAGTCTTGGCTGGCCATCGGCCCGCGTCGGGAACTGGCTCGCCAGGCTCGTGCCGACCGCCACAGGCAGGGTCGCGACATAGCTCGCGGTGCTCTGGTGCTTGAGCACAAACCCCTGGTACGCACCGGCCGGCAAGGCGCTGAGGTTGCTCAGCGCGATCAGCGCGGCCACTTGCCCCATGTTCGTCACGGGGGTGAAGAAGGGCTGCTCCTGCACGGTGCCGGCAGGGCTGAGCGGGCTGCCGAGTGTCCAGCCCCTGGCGACACGGCCACGAACGCCGCCCCAGACACGATTGGGCACGACCACCCGCAGGTCGCCGGCAGTGGCCAGGTTCCAGATAGCCCCTTCAAACTCATTGAACGGCTCGATCTTGCGTTCACCGAGCAGTTGCTGGAGCAGCGTTTTTTCTTCTGCCGACCCGCTGCTCACGTACTTGAGCAACGAGCCTTCGGGCCCGGACAAGTAGTGGGCCGGGGCGAAGTCGCGATTGCCGATGACAAACGCCTGGTCATCGGCCGAAAAAAAGCTGATAAACAGGCTGGCCTGCTCGGCCGAGAACTGCGCCTGCAACTGTGCCTCGCCGACGGAACCCGCCGGGTGCGAGTGATAAAACGCCTCGCAGGTGAAGGGCGATGGCGCGACAAAGTAGTCATGCTCATCGCTGGGCATGACCGTGCGAAAATCAACGTGTATGGACTCGCCAGCCATCGGTTCAGTGGCGAAATAGCGCACGCCTTGTTTCAACACCGCGCCGCCGTATTCCTTGTCACGGCGGTTGCCGATCCGGGTATGGGCCCAGCGGGCCGCATCGTCAGCCGTGACAAAGGCCGGGCTCAAGACCGGCTTGGGGATCTGGGAAAAGGCACGCCATTGCGCATCGACCGGGCCGGTCTTGTCCCAGATCTTGCCCGGGCGGATCACCGACAAATGCCCCGCCGCCGCCACACGCAGGACAAACTCGTGGGGGCGCAGAGCGCCTGCAAGCAGCGCCGAATCGATCTGGTTATCCAGCACCCGGCCATCTGGCTCGACGCGAAACAGCGCGGCCTCGTCCGCCGAGAACGAACAGGTGTATTGCAGCAACGCACCATCATTGAGGCTGCGGTACAACGAAAGACGGTGCCTTGGCCCCAGCAACTGGACAGACTGGTGCCCCTGGTAAAGCTGGGTGGCCAGTTCAAGGGGGGTGAAGAAATTGCGATACAACCACGGCTCCTGAGCGGCGAGCTGGAGGGGCACCGCCGTTCGCCCCAGGTAGACGCCAAACCAATGAAAATACTCGTGCGTGACGCGCGTGCCCTGCGGGGTCAATGGAAAGAGCTGCTGGATAGACACACTGGCCGCGCCACCGGCCAACGGTTCGACCAGCACATAGTCCTCTTTGTCGATGTGCTTGAGGATAAACACCGGCCGGGCCGGCTGGGGGCTGCGGTGCTCCAGCAAGGCCTGTACCGCCGCCACACCGGCCTGGACAGGCCCGCAGGCCGGCAACTCGTAGCTACTTGAGACAAATGCCGAAAACGGTTGCCACTGCCCAGGCACGGTGCCTATCGAACCGCCCCACAAGGGACTGGGCACCACAATCGACAGCTGGCTGACACTGAGGGTCTTCTTGATCAGACTCTCCGGCTGATTATCGCCAGGACCGTCGACGTGATTGAAGGGCAGCCGCTGATCGAGCCAGACCCCGAAACGCCGCTCCGCCTCCGAGCCGCGAGTGACATGCTTGAGCAGTGCGCCGTCAGGCCCGGACAGATACGACGCGGAAAAAAATCCACGTTCCTGAATGTTGATGGCCAGGTCAATATCCGAAAAGAAGCTGTTCAGTGCCCTGACCTGGCGCTCGGAAAACTCAGGATTATTGGCTTTGAACTCATCGAACAGATCGGGGTGGGAATGATAGTCGGCCACGCACCGATAGCCTTCCGGGTGCAGGTACTGCCCATTGCTATCGACCTTCAACACCTTCCAGTGATCGAAACTATTACGCTCCCCGGCCATGGGGGCTGTGGCATAAAAATAGCCATCGGCCAGGCTCTCCAGAATCACCCCACCGTACTCGACATCCCGTCGCTCGCCGATCTGCTGGTGCGCGTAGCGGGCCGCATCATCCATGCTGACAAAGGCCGGCCCCACTGGAGGCAGCGCAACATCTGACTTCAAGCCGCCGCCAAACCAGCCGCGCTTAGGTCGTTCCATGACTTTCCCTCAAATATGCCGTGACCAGACGCTGGCCAGGGTCACGGCGATGTTCACCGTTGGCGCGAACGCGAGGGCGCTAAATAGTTATCCACCGGGCCACCCGCCCTGCCCCGTTCGGGCGCACGTCACGCACCAGCCCGCCCGGCAAGCCCCCACTTGGTGCAGCCTGACCGACCGATCCAGCCCATGGCCCACAGAACAGGGCAACGCAGCCAATAGGCACAGCCTTTGCAAACGCTCCTGCAACGCCCCTATCTGCCCTCATAAAAATATTGAGTTCTGGAGACCGCACCATGAAGCGTCGCAGCTTGATCAAGGCTTTCACCCTGTCGGCATCCATTGTTGCCATGGGCCTGACCTGGACCGTCCAGGCCGCCGAGACCATCAAGGTCGGCATCCTGCACTCGCTGTCCGGGACCATGGCCATCTCCGAAACGTCCCTCAAGGACATGGCGCTGATGACCATCGACCAGATCAACGCCAAGGGCGGAGTGAACGGCAAGATGCTCGAAGCGGTGGTGGTCGACCCGGCCTCCAACTGGCCGCTGTTTGCCGAGAAGGGCCGGCAGTTGCTGACCCAGGACAAGGTCGCGGTGGTGTTCGGCTGCTGGACCTCGGTGTCGCGCAAATCGGTGCTGCCGGTGTTTGAAGAACTCAACGGCCTGCTGTTCTACCCGGTGCAATACGAAGGCGAGGAAATGTCGCCCAACGTGTTCTACACCGGCGCCGCGCCGAACCAGCAGGCGATCCCGGCGGTGGAGTACCTGATGAGCGAAGAAGGCGGCAGCGCCAAGCGTTTCTTCCTGCTGGGCACCGACTACGTGTACCCGCGCACCACCAACAAGATCCTGCGCGCGTTCCTGCATTCCAAAGGCGTGGCCGACAAGGACATCGAAGAGGTCTACACCCCGTTCGGCCATAGCGATTACCAGACCATCGTGGCCAACATCAAAAAATTCTCGGCGGGCGGCAAGACCGCCGTGGTGTCCACGGTCAACGGCGACTCCAACGTGCCGTTCTACAAGGAACTGGCCAACCAAGGCCTGAAGGCCACCGAAGTGCCGGTGGTGGCGTTCTCGGTGGGCGAAGAAGAACTGCGCGGCATCGACACCCAGCCGCTGGTGGGCAACCTGGCCGCGTGGAACTACTTCCAGTCGGTACAGAACCCGGTCAACGCCAAGTTCGTCGCCGACTGGAAAGCCTATGCCAAGGCAAAAAACCTGCCGGGTGCCGACAAGGCCGTGACCAACGACCCGATGGAAGCCACCTACGTCGGCATCCATATGTGGGCGCAGGCGGTGGAGAAAGCCAAATCCACCGACGTCGACAAAGTGCGTGAAGCCCTGGCCGGCCAGACCTTCGCCGCGCCATCGGGCTACACCCTGACCATGGACAAGACCAACCACCACCTGCACAAGCCGGTGATGATTGGCGAGATCCAGTCCGACGGCCAGTTCTCGGTGGTGTGGCAGACCGAAGGGCCGATCCGTGCCCAGCCGTGGAGCCCGTACATCCCGGGCAATGACAAGAAGCCGGATCACGCGGTGAAGAGCAACTAAACCGCACCACAGATCAAATGTGGGAGCAGGTCGAATCGCCGCTCCCACATAAACCTAGTCCGCGCATGACCAGGACATTTGTTTATGCCCACTGCCCTCCACCGCTTCCTCCTGGCCTGCCTGCTGCTGCTGCCCCTGGCCGCACACGCCGGCGATGCCGAAGACTTCCTCGCCGCCAACCCGAGCCAACAAGCCAAGCTGTTGCAGGCCTGGGCCGCCCAGCCCGACCCTGCGCGTATCGAGTTGGTCAACGCCCTGCAACAAGGCCAACTCATGGTCAACGGCGAACCCAAGACCGTGCGCCTGAACAACCGCCTGCGCGGCTTGATCAACAACGTACAAGCCAGCCAGCAGTTGCTCGCCAGCGAGCCCAAGGTGCGCCTGGCGGCTGCGCAACAACTGCAAAAAAGCGCAACCCCGGCCCAACTGAAATTCCTCGACCAGAAACTCGCCAGCGAAACCGACGACGACGTGCACAGCGCCCTGAGCCTGGCCCTGGCCAACCTGCAACTGGTCGACCCCGACCCGGCCGTGCGCCTGGCCGCCGTGCGTCTGCTGGGCAGCACCGGCGACCCACTGGCCCGCACCCGCCTGGAAGCCTTGCTGGCGCCCGGCGTAGAAACCGATGCCGGGGTGCACACCGCCGCCGAAACCAGCCTGGCCCAGGTCAAGCGCAAGCTGCTGGTGGGGGAGATCCTTGGGCAAGCCTTCAGCGGCATGTCCCTGGGCTCGATCCTGCTGCTGGCGGCCCTGGGCCTGGCGATCACCTTCGGCTTGCTCGGGGTGATCAACATGGCCCACGGCGAGATGTTGATGCTCGGTGCCTACGCCACCTACGTGGTGCAGTTGCTGATGCAGCGCTACGTGCCTCAGGCCATCGATTTTTACCCGCTGATCGCGCTGCCGGTGGCGTTTTTTGTCACCGCCGGCATCGGCATGGCGCTGGAGCGCACGGTGATCCGTCACCTCTACGGCCGGCCGCTGGAAACCCTGCTGGCCACCTGGGGCATCAGCCTGATGCTGATCCAACTGGTACGCCTGCTGTTCGGCGCACAGAACGTCGAAGTGGCCAACCCGGCCTGGCTGTCGGGCGGGATCCAGGTGCTGCCCAATCTGGTGCTGCCATACAACCGCATCGTCATCATCGGCTTTGCCCTGTGCGTGGTGGTGCTGACCTGGCTGCTGCTGAACAAGACCCGCCTGGGCCTCAACGTGCGCGCCGTGACGCAGAACCGCAACATGGCCGCCTGCTGCGGCGTGCCCACCGGGCGTGTGGATATGCTCGCCTTTGGCCTCGGCTCGGGCATCGCCGGCTTAGGTGGCGTGGCCCTGAGCCAGATCGGCAACGTCGGCCCGGACCTGGGCCAGAGCTACATCATCGATTCGTTTCTGGTGGTGGTACTCGGCGGCGTCGGCCAGTTGGCCGGCAGCGTCATGGCCGCCTTCGGCCTGGGCATCGCCAACAAGATTCTTGAACCGCAGATCGGTGCCGTACTCGGCAAGATCCTGATCCTCGCGCTGATCATTCTGTTTATCCAGAAACGCCCGCAGGGACTCTTCGCACTGAAAGGACGGGTGATCGACTGATGAACCAGCCATTGATGCTTACAGCCGCGCAAAAGGCCGGCCCCAAGGTGACGATTGCGCTGGGCGCGGTGATCCTCGCCGTACTGCTGGCGTTGCCGCTGCTGTCGCTGCTGCCTGCCGACAACGCCCTCCACGTCTCGGCCTACACCCTGACCCTGGTGGGCAAGATCCTCTGCTACGCCATCGTTGCCCTGGCCCTGGACCTGGTGTGGGGCTACGCCGGCATGTTGTCCCTGGGCCACGGCCTGTTCTTCGCCCTCGGCGGTTATGCCATGGGCATGTACCTGATGCGCCAGGCCGCCGGCAGCGAGTTGCCGGAGTTCATGACCTTCCTGTCGTGGAGCGAACTGCCGTGGTATTGGCTCGGCACCCAGCACTTCCTCTGGGCCCTGTGCCTGGTGGTGTTGGCGCCGGGTTTGCTGGCGCTGGTGTTCGGCTTTTTTGCCTTCCGCTCGCGGATCAAGGGCGTGTATTTCTCGATCATGACCCAGGCCCTGACCTTTGCCGGGATGCTGTTGTTTTTCCGCAAC
This sequence comes from Pseudomonas sp. GW821-FHT01D09, assembly GCF_059422465.1. NCBI lineage: Bacteria > Pseudomonadati > Pseudomonadota > Gammaproteobacteria > Pseudomonadales > Pseudomonadaceae > Pseudomonas > Pseudomonas sp. GW821-FHT01D09. The sequence continues at coordinate 67,214 of NZ_JBWKWY010000013.1, read as the reverse complement.
GAGACCGGCTTTGGCGGCAATAACGGTTTTACCAACTTCCGCAGCATCCTGGGCTTTGGCATTACCGAGCCCGGCACGCGGGCGGTGCTGTTCCTGGCCACGGTGCTGCTGTTGGTGGGCAGCCTGTTTATCGGCTGGCGCCTGGCCCGGAGCAAGTTCGGCCGGGTGCTGACGGCCCTGCGCGACGCGGAAAACCGCCTGATGTTCTGCGGTTATGACCCGCGTGGCTTCAAGCTGTTTGTGTGGGTGTTGAGTGCGGTGCTGTGCGGCCTCGCCGGGGCGCTGTACGTGCCACAGGTGGGCATCATCAACCCCAGCGAAATGTCGCCGACCAACTCCATCGAAGCCGCCGTGTGGGTGGCCCTGGGCGGGCGCGGCACGTTGATCGGCCCGCTGCTGGGTGCCGGTGTGGTCAACGGCATGAAGAGCTGGTTCACCGTGGCCTTCCCGGAGTACTGGCTGTTCTTCCTGGGGGCGCTGTTCATCATCGTCACCCTGTACCTGCCCAAGGGCATCATCGGCCTGCTGAAGAAAAGGGGCGAACAATGAGAGTCACGGCAACCGCTGAGTTCATGCTTGAACCCGTGCTTGACGCCGGCAGCAGCCGCGACGCCATCGGCCTCGGCCAGGTCGCCGGCAAGGGCCTCGATACCCGCCACGGCACGATCCTGACCCTGGAAGACATCAGCGTCAGCTTCGACGGTTTCAAGGCGCTGAACGACCTCAACCTGTACATCGGCGTCGGCGAGCTGCGCTGCATCATCGGCCCCAATGGCGCGGGCAAGACCACGCTGATGGACGTGATCACCGGCAAGACCCGCCCCAGCCACGGTAAGGCGTGGTTCGGTGAAACCCTGGACCTGACGCGCATGAACGAGGTGCAGATCGCCCAGGCCGGCATCGGCCGCAAGTTCCAGAAGCCCACGGTGTTCGAGGCCCTGAGCGTGTTCGAGAACCTGGAGCTGGCGCAGAAGACCGACAAGTCCGTGTGGGCCAGCCTGCGGGCGCGCCTGAGCGGTGAACAGAAGGACCGCATCGATGAAGTGCTCGACACCATTCGCCTGACGACTTCGGTACAGCGCCCGGCGGGTTTGCTGTCCCACGGCCAGAAGCAGTTCCTGGAAATCGGCATGCTACTGATGCAAGACCCGCAACTGTTGCTGCTCGATGAGCCGGTGGCCGGCATGACCGACGCCGAGACCGAGTTCACCGCCGAGTTGTTCAAGCGCCTGGCGGGCAAGCATTCGCTGATGGTGGTGGAGCACGACATGGGCTTTGTCGGCTCGATTGCCGACCATGTGACAGTGCTGCACCAGGGCAGCGTGCTGGCGGAGGGGTCGCTGGAGCAGGTGCAGGAAAACGAGCGGGTGATCGAGGTGTACCTCGGTCGTTGAGCCTGATGCAATCCGCTTTATGTAGGCGCTGGCTTGCCAGCGATAGCGAGGGTGACTGACACAGCGCCATCGCAGGCAAGCCAGCTCCCACAGTTGATCCGGTTCCCACAGGGGATTTGAGGAGAGTTTGAACATGCTGCAAGTCGACAAGCTGCACCAGTACTACGGCGGCAGCCACATCCTGCGCGGCCTTTCGTTCGACGTGAAAGTCGGCGAAGTCACCTGCCTGCTCGGCCGTAACGGCGTGGGCAAGACCACCCTGCTCAAATGCCTGATGGGCCTGTTGCCCGCCAAGGAAGGTGCGGTGAGCTGGGAGGGCAAGGCCATCACCGGCTTCAAGCCGCACCAGCGGGTCCACGCCGGCATCGCCTATGTGCCCCAGGGCCGGGAGATTTTCGGGCGGCTGACGGTGGAAGAAAATCTGTTGATGGGGCTGTCGCGCTTTCCGGGTTCTGAAGCCAAGGAAGTCCCCGCGTTTATCTACGAACTGTTCCCGGTGTTGCTGCAAATGAAGCATCGGCGCGGCGGCGACTTGTCCGGTGGTCAACAACAGCAGTTGGCGATTGGCCGTGCCCTGGCCAGCCGTCCGCGCCTGCTGATCCTCGATGAGCCCACCGAAGGTATCCAACCCTCGGTGATCAAGGAGATCGGCGCGGTGATCAAGAAGCTCGCCGAGCGCGGCGACATAGCGATTTTGCTGGTGGAGCAGTTCTACGATTTTGCCGCCGAACTGGCCGATCAATACCTGGTGATGTCCCGGGGCGAGATCGTCCAGCAGGGCCGTGGTGAAAATATGCAGGCCGACGGTGTGCGCGGCCTGGTTACCATCTAATCTGTAGCGTCCTGTTGATTAAGCCCTGGCCATGACCCTTCCTGCCCCCACCGCCCTGTTCACCCCCAGCTGGCATGCCGCGCTGGAGTTGGGCTATGCACGCTTCGGCGCCAGCACACGCCCGGTGCTGCGCCGCCATGTGGGCCCGCTGCGGGTGCAAAAGCACCTGTACGCCGAAGGCCCGGAGGTGTGCCAGCACATCATTGTGCACCCGCCGGGCGGGATTGCCGGGGGCGATCGCCTGGAGATCAGCGCCCACCTGGCCGAAGGCGCGTGGGCGCAATTGACCAGCCCCGGCGCTGCCAAGTGGTACCGCGCCAGCGGGCCGGCCTATCAGCAGGTGACCTTGACGGTCGAGGCCGGCGCCACCCTGGAATGGCTGCCCCAGGAAACCATCGTGTTCAGCGCGGCCCAGGCCGAACTCAGCACCCGCATCGACCTGCACGGCGACGCCCGGCTGTTGTACTGGGATGTGGTGGCGCTGGGGCGCCCGGCCAGCGGCGAGCGTTTCGAGCGTGGGCACTTCCAGTCGCACCTGGATATCCGCCGCGACGGCCAGTTGCTGTGGCATGAGCGCCAGCGCATCGTCGGCGACGACGGCCTGCTCGACTCGCCGATTGGCCTGGATGGGCAGCCGGTGTTTGCCACCTTGCTGGTCAGCGGTGACATCGACAGTGAATTGCTGGAACAGTGTCGCGCCCTGCCCCACGCGGTACGCGGCGACCTGACCCAACTGCCGGGTTTGCTGGTGGCGCGCTGCCTGGCCGGCGAAACCCTGCTGGCGCGGGCCTGGTTGATTGATTTATGGCGGCTGTTGCGCCCGGCGTTGCTGGGGCGTGAGGCTGTGCCCCCAAGAATTTGGAACACATGAATACTCAAGCCAGCTCCTACATTGATGAGTCTTCGGTGTTTTTTAGAATGTTTTTTATGACGGACTGCTGACCATGGACCTAACCCCAAGGGAAAAAGACAAACTGCTGATCTTCACCGCCGGCCTGGTGGCTGAACGCCGCCTGGCGCGCGGGGTGAAGCTCAATTACCCGGAAACCATCGCCTACATCTCTGCCGCCCTGCTTGAGGGCGCGCGCGACGGGCGCACCGTGGCCGACCTGATGCACTTTGGCACCACCCTGCTCAGCCGCGAACAAGTGATGGAGGGCATCCCGGAAATGATCCCGGATATCCAGGTCGAAGCCACCTTCCCCGACGGCACCAAACTGGTGACCGTCCATCAACCCATCGCCTGAGGCCCGGCCATGTCCTTGCTGATTCGTGACGCGGTGCACGGCGACCTGCCGGCGATCCGCGATATCTACAACGATGCCGTGCTCAACACCACGGCGATCTGGAACGAGCAACCGGTGGACCTGGGCAATCGCCAGGCCTGGTTCAGCGCGCGCCAGGCGCAGTTCTACCCGATCCTGGTGGCGGTGGAGGCCGAGCAAGTGGTCGGCTATGCCTCGTTTGGCGACTGGCGGCCCTTCGACGGCTTTCGCCACACCGTCGAGCATTCGCTGTACGTGCGCAACGACCAACGCGGCAAAGGCCTGGGCCCACGGCTGATGCAGGCCCTGATCGAACGCGCCAGGGCCTGCGACAAACACGTGATGGTCGCCGCCATCGAAAGCGGCAACCTGGCCTCGATCCGCCTGCATGAACGCCTGGGCTTTGACATCACCGGGCAGATGGCCCAGGTGGGCACCAAGTTTGGCCGCTGGCTGGACCTGACCTTTATGCAACTGCTGCTCAACCCCGGCGCCCAGCCGCCGGCGGTCCACAAGGAGTAACCCCGATGAATGCTGCCCAACTGCGTCGAGTGAATGCTGAAAGTTTTGCCCATTACCGCCTGGGTTTGATTGAGCTGTTGCTGGACGCGGTGAAGCATGGCGCTTCGGTAGGTTTCATGGCCGACTTCGATGATGCCCAGGCCCGCACCTATTTAAGCGGTGTGCAGGCGAGTATCGAGGAGGGCAGCCTGCTGCTCTGGGTAGTGGTGCGCGACGAGCAAGTGATCGCCAGTGTGCAATTGGCGTTGTGCCTCAAAGCCAACGGCCTCAACCGCGCCGAAGTGCAAAAACTGCTGGTGCACAGCAGCGCCCGCCGCCATGGCCTGGGCCAGCAACTGATGAGCGCTCTGGAACTCGCCGCCCGCCAGCACAAGCGCGGCCTGCTGTACCTGGACACCGAGGCCGGCTCCGGGGCAGAAGCCTTCTACCAGGCGCTGCGCTACACAAAAGTCGGCGAGCTGCCGGACTACTGCCAAAGCCCGGACGGGCGCTACAGCCCGACCGCCATCTACTACAAGACCCTGGGGTAACCTGCATGATTCCTGGCCAATTCCAGATCCAGCCTGGCGAGATCGAACTCAACGTCGGTCGCCGTACCCTCAGCCTGAATGTGGCCAACCGTGGCGACCGGCCGATCCAGGTCGGCTCCCATTACCATTTTTTCGAGACCAACGACGCGCTGACCTTTGACCGCGCCCAAAGCCGCGGCATGCGCCTGAACATCCCGGCGGGCACGGCGGTGCGCTTTGAACCGGGGCAGAGTCGCGAGGTGGAGTTAGTGGAGCTGGCAGGGTTGCGCCGGGTGTTCGGGTTTGCCGGGAAGATCATGGGTGATCTTTAGGGCCTCATAACTGATCGTTCCCACGCTGCGCGTGGGAACGCCGCCTGGGACGCTCTGCGTCCCGCTCTTAACGTCGTGACGCAGAGCGTCACCGGATGCATTCCCACGCAGAGCGTGGGAACGATCAAAGCGATCAATTTCTCAGGACACGCCCTATGAAAATCAGCCGCCAAGCCTACGCCGACATGTACGGCCCCACCGTCGGTGACAAGGTCCGCCTGGCCGATACCGAGTTGTGGATCGAAGTGGAGCAGGACTTCACCACCTACGGCGAAGAAGTGAAGTTCGGCGGCGGCAAAGTCATCCGCGACGGCCAGGGCCAGAGCCAACTGCTGGCCGCCGAGGTGGTCGACACGGTGATCACCAACGCGCTGATCATCGACCACTGGGGCATCGTCAAGGCCGACGTTGGCTTGAAGAATGGCCGCATCCACGCCATTGGCAAGGCCGGTAACCCGGACATCCAGCCCGGCGTGACCCTGGCCATCGGCGCCAGCACCGAAGTGATCGCCGGTGAAGGCATGATCCTCACCGCCGGCGGCATCGACTCACATGTGCATTTCATCTGCCCGCAGCAGATTGAAGAGGCGCTGACCAGCGGCGTCACCACCATGATCGGCGGCGGCACCGGCCCGGCCACCGGCACCAATGCCACCACCTGTACTTCAGGCCCGTGGCACCTGGCGCGCATGCTGCAAGCGGCAGACGCGTTTGCGATGAACCTGGGCTTTACCGGCAAGGGCAACGCCAGCCTGCCCGAGCCGTTGATCGAGCAGGTCAAGGCCGGGGCGATTGGCCTGAAGCTGCATGAAGACTGGGGCACCACCCCGGCCAGTATCGACAACTGCCTGAGCGTGGCCGACGCATACGATGTACAGGTGGCGATCCACAGCGACACCCTCAACGAGTCAGGGTTTGTCGAAACCACCCTCGCCGCGCTCAAGGGCCGCACCATCCACACCTATCACACCGAAGGGGCCGGCGGCGGGCATGCGCCGGATATCATCAAGGCCTGCGGCTTGCCTAATGTGCTGCCCAGCTCCACCAACCCGACCCGGCCGTTCACCCGCAATACCATCGACGAACACCTGGACATGCTGATGGTCTGCCATCACCTCGACCCGAGTATTGCCGAGGATGTGGCCTTCGCCGAAAGCCGCATCCGCCGCGAGACCATCGCCGCCGAAGATATCCTGCACGACCTCGGCGCGTTCTCGATGATCAGCTCCGACAGCCAGGCCATGGGCCGCGTGGGCGAAGTGATCATGCGCACCTGGCAAACCGCCGACAAAATGAAGAAACAGCGCGGGCCGCTGCCCGGCGACGGCGCAGGCAACGACAACTTCCGCGCCAAGCGCTATATCGCCAAGTACACCATCAACCCGGCGATCACTCACGGTATCAGCCATGAGGTGGGCTCCATCGAAGTCGGCAAATGGGCCGACCTGGTGCTGTGGCGCCCGGCGTTCTTCGGCATCAAGCCCACGCTGATCCTCAAGGGCGGGGCGATTGCGTCCAGCCTGATGGGGGATATCAACGGCTCGATCCCCACCCCGCAACCGGTGCACTACCGCCCGATGTTCGCCAGTTTCGGCAGCGCGCTGCACGCCACCAGCCTGACGTTTATCAGCCAGGCGGCGCTGGCCGAGGGCCTGCCGCAGGCCTTGGGCCTGAAGAAGCAGATCGGGGTGGTCAAGGGGTGTCGCCAGGTGCAAAAGAGCGACCTGATCCACAATGATTACCTGCCAAGCATCGAGGTCGACCCGCAGACCTACCAGGTCAAGGCCGATGGCGAGCTGTTGTGGTGCGAGCCGGCGGACGTGCTGCCGATGGCCCAGCGTTACTTCCTGTTCTGACCGTTCATCGGCAGATACCCGCCGTGCCAGTGAAGCGAAGAGGCGTAAGGCGCTACGATGCGCCACGCTTCTTCACCGTCTTGCACTTGGGAACCTGGCTATGCGCCTATCCGAATTCATCGTGTTGCATGCCGAGCGGATCGTCGATGAATGGGAGCAGTTTGCCGAAACCCTAACCCCGGCCGCCGACACCTTGAACCGCACGCAACTGCGCGACCATGCGCACTCGATCCTGCTGGCCGCCGCACGGGACATGAACACCCGCCAGAGCGCCAGCGAACAGGCCGCCAAGGCCAAGGGCGAAGGCCCGGAAAAAACCCCAAGCCTGGACGCCGCCGCCGCCAGCCATGGCGAACTGCGCCATACCGTAGGCTTTGACCTGGTGCAGATGACCTCCGAGTTCCGCCACCTGCGCGCCTGCGTGATCCGGCTGTGGGTCGATAGCCTGGCGTCGCCGGATATGACGTATTTCCAGGACATGATCCGCTTCAACGAAGCCATCGACGAAGCCCTGGCCGAATCCACGGCGGCCTACGCCGAACAGGTCAATCGCTCGCGGGATATCTTCCTCGCCATCCTCGGCCACGATCTGCGCACACCGTTGCAGGCGGTGAAGATGTCCACCGAGATGTTGTTGCGCAAGGCCCCGTTGGACAGCCATGGCCTGGGCCTGGTGGGCAATATCCAGAAGGGTGCCCGACACATGGAGGCGATGGTCAGCGATCTATTGGGGTTTGTGCGCAGCCGGCTGGGCAGCAGCCTGCCGATCGAGCCCAAGCCGATGAACCTGGCCGACGCCGCCAGGGAGGCCATCGCCGAAGCGTGCGCGAGCCGCCCGGATTGCCAGGTTCACTTGCATCTCCAGGGCGATACCCAGGGGTTGTGGGATCGCGGGCGCATTGATCAGCTGTTGCAGAACCTGATTGGCAATGCCTTACAGCACGGCCTCAACAGCCAGGCGGTGACCCTGAGCCTCGACGGCTCCCCCGGCAACGTAGAACTGCGCATGCACAACTACGGCCCGCCGATTCCCCAGGAGGCACTGGGCACCGTGTTCGACCCGCTGGTGCGCAGCACTACCGAAGAGCCGGGCAGCAACTCGACCAGCCTCGGGCTGGGATTGTTTATCGTCAGGGAAGTGGTGGAAGCCCACAGGGGTACGATTGAAGTGGCGTCCAGCGAGACGGCGGGCACCACATTTACCGTGATACTGCCGCGCCGGTATCTGGGAGCTGTCGGGCTTTAGCGAGGCTGCGATAGCGGTGGACCAGCCAACATCAATGCCAGCAATACCGCCGCCATCGCAGCCTCGCCGGGGCTCGACAGCTCCCACAGGGTTCGCCTGCCCACCACAGGGATCGGTTAGCGGTTCCAGGTTTCCCGTGGATCAAAATTGGCCTTTTTCGCCAACTCCTGCCACAACGCCTTGACCTCCTCGTCGCTGCTTTTGGGCATCACCGCCTTGAGCTGCACAAACAGATACCCACGCTGCCCGGCCTTGTTCAGCAAACCATGGCCCTTGGCCCGCATGCGCTGGCCATTCTGGCTGCCGGCTGGCACCTTGAGGTTGATCTTGCCGGTCAGGGTCGGCACCGCGACTTCCGCGCCCAGGGCCAATTCCCACGGGGCCAGCGGTAAAGTGATCACCAGGTTTTCGCCTTCCACCTCGAACTTCGGATGCGGCGCAAAGCGGATGATCAGGTACAGGTCGCCATTGGCGCCGCCGCCAATCCCCGGTGCACCCTGGCCCTTGAGGCGGATCCGCTCGCCATCGGCCACACCGGCCGGGATCTTCACATTCAGGCTCTTGGTGGTGTTACTGACGTGCTGGCCCGCCGCATTGTATTGCGGCACCTGGAAGCTGACCGCCTTGGACTCGGTGGACAGGGTCTCTTCCAGGAACACCGGCAGTTCCATCTCCACATCCTGGCCGCGCCGACCGGGGCTGCGCCCTTGCCCGCCGCCAAAGCCGTTGCCACGGGAGCCAAAGATCGAGCTGAAAAAGTCAGAAAACTCGCCGCTGTCCTGGCCACCGCCAAACCCGCCACGGCTTTGCCAGCCTGGTGGCCCCTGGAAGGGCTGGCCATGCTGGCCATAGCGGCGCAATTCGTCGTATTCGGCGCGCTTGTCGGCACTTTTCAGCGCTTCATAGGCTTCCGAGGCGTCCTTGAACTTCTCCTCCGCGTCCTTTTCCTTGCTGACGTCGGGATGATACTTACGGGCCAGCTTGCGATAAGCGGCCTTGATCTGCTTGTCATCGGCCGTCGGCTCGACACCAAGAATCTTGTAATAGTCTTTGAAATCCATGGGGGCATCACCATCCGTTATCGAGATCGCACAGTCGGGCCCTGCCTGCCGGGGCATTGCGGGGCGGTTCGAGGTGCGTCAGAAAATTATCGGCGGCTTGCAGGACACACTTGATCCTTTCGACAGCCACCAACCGTATGCACAGGAGTTGGGGGCAGCGAGCCGACCTTTCAAGGTAACAAGTCTGCTGTATTTAGCGGATAGTCGGCCTACGCATCTGCACGCGAGTGACATACACTGCGCGGCCGTTTTTTAACCGGAACCTGTTAGACATGAACAACACCTCCCCAGCCCGTGCCTGCGGCATCGACTTCGGCACGTCCAACTCCACTGTCGGCTGGATCCGCCCCGGCATGGAAACGCTTATCGCGCTGGAGGACGACAAGATCACCCTACCGTCGGTGGTGTTCTTCAACTTTGAAGAGCGCCGCCCGGTGTATGGCCGCCTGGCGCTGCACGAGTACCTGGAAGGCTACGAAGGCCGCCTGATGCGCTCGCTCAAGAGCCTGCTGGGCTCCAAGCTGATCAAGCACGACACCAGCGTGCTGGGCACGGCCATGCCGTTCAAGGACCTGCTGGGCCTGTTTATCGGCCAGCTCAAGAACCGCGCCGAAGCCACCGCCGGCCGTGAGTTCGAGGAAGTGGTACTGGGCCGCCCGGTCTTTTTCGTCGACGACGACCCAATGGCCGACAAAGAGGCCGAAGACACCCTGGTGGACGTGGCCCGCAAGTTGGGCTTCAAGGAAGTCTCGTTCCAGTACGAACCGATTGCCGCGGCCTTCGACTACGAATCCACCATTGAACAAGAAGAGTTGGTCCTGATTGTCGACATCGGCGGCGGTACGTCCGACTTCTCCCTGGTGCGCCTGTCGCCCGAGCGGCGCAAGCACGACAACCGCCACGACGACATCCTCGCCACCGGCGGCGTGCATATCGGCGGGACCGACTTCGACAAACAGCTCTCGCTGGCCGGCATGATGCCGCTGTTCGGCTACGGCAGCCGCATGAAAAGCGGCGCCTACATGCCCACCAGCCACCATATGAACCTGGCCACCTGGCACACCATCAACTCGGTGTACTCGCAAAAATCCCAGCTGGCCCTGGGCAGCATGCGCTACGACATCGAAGACACCGGCGGCATCGACCGCCTGTTCAAGCTGATCGAACAGCGCGCCGGACACTGGCTGGCCATGGAAGTGGAAGAGACCAAGATCCACCTCACCCACGACGACAGCCGCCATGTGCCGCTGGACCGGGTCGAACCGGGCCTGAGCGTGGAACTGAGCCGCGCCCTGTTCGAGTCGTCCATCGACAACCTGCTGGAGCGGGTGCGCAATAGCGTGACCCAACTGCTCGACGACGCCTCGGTGGACGTGGCCCAGGTCGACACGGTGTTCTTCACCGGCGGCTCCAGCGGCATCCCGGCCCTGCGCCAGAGTGTTTCGGCGATGTTGCCCAATGCCCGGCATGTAGAAGGCAACATCTTCGGCAGCATTGGTAGCGGGTTGGCGATTGAGGCCAGTAAGCGTTACGGCTACTGAGTATTAGCTGAAACCGCGGCGCGCTCTTTCGCGAGCAAGCCCGCGATAGGGCCAGCCTAGACGCCCTCAATCTTCAGACCATCCCACCCAGCTTCAACTCACTCTTCAAATACGCATAGTAAATCGGCCCTGCCACCACCCCAGGCAGGCCGAATGCCGCTTCAAACACCAGCATCGCCAACAACAACTCCCACGACTTGGCGCTGATCTGCCCACCGACAATGCGTGCATTGAGGAAGTACTCGACCTTGTGGATCACGATCAGGTAGCCCAGCGCCGCCACGGCCACCCAGATCGACAGCGACAGGGCGACGATGGTGATCAGGGTGTTGGACATCAGGTTGCCGATCACCGGCAGCAGGCCCAGCAGGAAGGTCAGGACAATCAGGGTCTTGGTCAGCGGCAGGTGGATCCCCATCAGCGGCAGCACCACCGCGAGGAAGATCCCGGTGAAGACGGTGTTGAGGGCGGCGATTTTGATTTGCGCAAAGACAATGTTGCGAAAGGCCTGGACCAGCAGGTGCAGGCGGTCGAACAGCGCGGCGGCCAGGGGTTTGCGCTTGGTCAGGTCGGGCACCCGTTGCAGGGCGATGATCGCCCCCAGGACCATGCCGATCAGCAGGGTCACGAACATATGGGCCGCGTCCTTGCCCACCAGTTGCAATTCGCTCAGGTGCTTGCTCAGCCACTCGCCGATGGCCACGCGAAACTCGGCGGCGCTGGCTGGCAGGTAGGCGTCGAGGAAAGGCGGCAACTGGCCGCGTGCGCGGTCGACCACGCCCATGAATTTATCGAGGGAGGCCCCGGGGTTTTCCGCTTCGTGCAGCAAAAAGCTGATGGCGCCGGCGAAGATCAGGGCCAGTGCGCTGACGATCACAGTGCCGAGCAACGCCACTGCCAGCCAGCGCGCGCGCCGGCCTTCGATCAAGCGCTGCAGTTGTGGGGTGAGCATGTTGACCAGTTCAAAGACCAACAGGCCGGCCAACAGGCTGGGCAACAGCTTCAACGGCAGAACCAGCAACAACCCGCCGAAAATGATGATGTAGCTGGCCAGCAACAACACATGACGCTGAGAAAACGTTGGCATACAGCCTCTAAACGAACGGCGTTAAAGGATGGGCAGTCTGCCAGCCTTGGGGCAATCAAGCGAGAAGTCTGATGGCTGTGAACACCGCAAAATGTGGGAGCGGGCTTGCCCGCGATAGCGCAGGTTCAGTCAATATCTCGCGGGCTGACACACCGCAATCGCGGGCAAGCCCGCTCCCACAGGGGTATTTAAGCGGCTCAGCCTTTGAGGCAGGTGCTCATAAAGGTTTTGCGCGCATCGCCGGTCAGCGCCTTGGTTTTTGCCGACGCGTTGCAGTCCTTCATTTTTTGCTGCTGCGGGGTCAGGGTCTTGGCGTCGTTGGCGGCCGGGGCCGAGAGGCAGGTTTTCATGAAGGCCTTGCGCTCGTCGCCCTTCAAAGTCTTGGTGGAAGCTTCGGCATTGCAGCTGGTCATTTTGTTTTGCTGGGCAGTGGCCGCAAACCCTTGGGAACAGAGCAGCAGACCGATCATCAACAACGGAATACGCAACATCTTCATGGAGTTTTCTCCCTGTTACCACGCCGATGGGCGCGGCCTCCCCTGCAGTGTAGACAAAGCTTGTTACACCTTCACCTGTTACGTAGGTTCGTCCGTCGGTACTGCTCCGGTGTACAGCCGGCCTGGCGCTGGAACATCGCAATAAACGCCGAGGCAGTGCTGTAGCCCAGGTCAAACGCCACTTCCTGCACGCTGCGAATACTTTCCAGCGCCTCAATGGCCGCCAAAAAGCGCAGGCGCTGGCGCCACTCGCCAAAGCTCATGCCCAGTTCGCGCACAAATTGCCGGGCCAGGGTGCGCTCGCTGACATGCACCTGCTGCGCCCACTGCGCCAGCGCGCGGTTGTCCCCAGGCTCGGCCTGCATGCCTTCAAGCACGCTGAGCAGGCCGGGGCTGCTGGCATACGGCAGGAAACACTCATGCTCCGGCGCCTGGCGCAGTTGGTCCACCAGCACCTGGGCCAGGCGCACGTCGGCCTCGTTGGCCGGGATATTCACGTCGCGCTCGGCAAAATCACTGAGGATGGCCTTGAGGATGTCGCTGATGGTCAAGGTGCAGGGCTGTGTGGGCAATTGCTCGCACAAAGACGGCGCCAGGTACACCGAACGGTAGACAATCGCCTGGGCGTTGTAGGAGCTGTGCTGGGTATTGGGTGGGATCCACACCGCGTATTGCGGCGGCGACATAAACCGCTTGCCGCCCACTTCAAAGCGCATCACGCCATGGGCCGAGTAATCCAGGGAGCCCCAGGCATGCTGATGGCGGGAGGCGCGGCTGTCGGCGGCAAATTCCGAGTAGCGAAAATACACCGGGGCCGGCAGTACGTCGAAATCGGGCAGGTTGATATAGGCTTGGGACATAGTTGTCTGGATGTAACGGCGGTTTGTCTGGATCGAAGTATAGGCTTCGATCCAGACAAAGGATAATCAAGCCTCACTAACGTTCTCGGTTCCTTGCGATGCAATACGCTTATCCCCTGCTGGCCATTTTTATCTGGGCTGGCAATACCGTGGTCAACAAACTCGCCGTGGGCTCGATATTCCCGGCCGAAATCGGCTTTTATCGCTGGTTGCTGGCGGCCATCCTGTTTACCCCGTTCATGCTCAAGCCGGTGATTGCCAACTGGGCGCTGATCCGCCCCAACCTGGGCAAGATCGCTGTACTCGGCGTGCTTGGCATGGCGGTCTACCAGAGCCTGGCGTACTACGCCGCGAGCCTGACCAGCGCCACCAACATGGGGATCATCCTGTCGCTGATGCCCTTGATGGCCCTGACCGCGGCCATTATCAGCCTGGGCCAGCGCCTGACCTTCGGCGCCCTGACCGGTGCGGTGCTGTCGTTTGCCGGGGTGGCGGTGGTGGTGTCGGCCGGCAGCCTCGGCGCGCTGCTGCAACATGGGGTGAACCTGGGTGACGCGATGATGCTGGTGGCCACCCTGGCCTATGCGATCTACAGCACCCTGCTGAAAAAATGGCAACTGCGCCTGCCGCCCCTGGTGTTGCTGTATTTGCAGGTGCTGGTGGCGGTGGTGGTGCTGTTCCCGCTGTTCCTGGCCTCGGACAAGGTCGGCCTGGGCCCGTCGAATATTGGCCTGGTGGTGTACGCCTGCCTGCTGGCCTCGATGATCGCGCCGCTGGCGTGGATGCATTCGGTCAAACAGTTGGGGCCAAGCCGCACCACGCTGTTTTTCAACCTGCTGCCGTTGATCACCGCACTGATTGCCGCGGTGGTGCTCAAGGAACAGTTGGCGCTGTATCACCTGGTCGGCGGCGTGCTGACGTTGGGTGGGGTGATTTTGTCGGAGCGCTGGACGACGCCGGTAAGACGTTAAAGCCCGGCCGCCTTCAACCGCTGCGCATGCTCGACAAACAGGCGAATCGGCTCGGCGCCCTTGCCCACCAGGCCCAGTGACTGGTTGACGATATCGAAATGATCCAGCGCATAGTCATCGCCGATCACCGTGCCCAGGTGTGAGCTGTAGCGCCCGACCATGCCGTCGCACTGCCCCTTCTCCTTGACGAAGGTGCGCGCAAACAACCGGCAACTGCGACTGGTGCCGTCCAGCAGGTTGCGCCCGCGATCGGTCTTGCCCGGCTGCAGGGTGCCGGACCAGGAGTAATAGCGCACACCATTCACTTCCTCGGCGCCCTGCCCGCCCCAGGTGTCTGGCAAGCCTTGGGGGTATTGGCGATTGAACAGCGCCACGCCCTCGCAGGTCAGCGACTGATGGGACGCGTGGATATCCACCGCAAAGCGCGGGCCGCGATAGCCGGTTTCCAGAAGGCCCATCAGCATGCCCACCAGACGCAGCAGCGCGCTCATGATCCGGCCCTTGGCGCTGTCGGCCGGGTAGTGGGTGTGCAGGTAGTCTGCCAATTCCGAACCGTGGTTGGGCCCCGCCACCGAGGTCACCGAAGCCACCCATTCCGGGCGTTTGGCCGCCGCGTAACGAGCGGTGAGCGAGCCCTGGCTATGGCCGATCAGGTTGACCTTCTCGGCGCCGGTCTGGCGGCGTATCTGCTCGATCTGCGCCAGCAACTGCTCGCCGCGCACCTCACTGGAGTTGAGCGGCGCCACCTGCACCGCAAACACCTGCGCCCCACCGGCACGCAAGGCCGGGACGATGCCGTACCAGTATGGGTACAGCACCAGCCGTACAAACCCGAGCATGCCCGGCACCAGGACCAGGGGATAACGTGTAGCCAATGTCTGGGCCATGGTGGCGAACATCCTTGAAGGGGCGATTGGGCTGATCCTAGACCAGCCCTATGGCAATCGATATGACACCCGGCAATATCCAATAAAACTTTCTCAACGGCCTGTAGGCCTTTTAGCAGCGCGAACTAATGTGGGAGCGGGCTTGCCCGCGAAGACGTCGGCCCAGCAAACATTGATGTTGACTGACCCACCGCTATCGCGGGCAAGCCCGCTCCCACACAAGCCCTCTCCCACATTGGGTTGTGGGTTTCTTCAGTCAGCCTTTCACCGTTTTCGGTGCTTTGCCTTCCTTCATCTGCTGCAACAGCGGCACACACTGGTTCGGTACATCACCGCTCGGCGCCACCAGTGCCAGCAGGCCTGCCGCAGGTGCAACGATCACACCCAGCGCCACCATCCCCGCGCCACGCAATAACAGCGGCACGGTCTTGACCCCGGCATTGGGTTTGATAAACGGCCCGTTGACGTACAACGGCGAGCGCAGCGAGAACAGGCGGAACCCCTTGGACTCTGGGGTAATCGTCAGGTCCAGTTGTTCGCTGGCCATGTTCACGGTGCCGTCGATGTAGATGATCGCGTTCTCGGTGTCGAACACAAACAGCCGGCTGGTGGCCAGGCCGGTCTTGATGCCGAAGTCCGCCGCCGCACAGTTGATCTTCACGTCCTTGTCGCCAAACAGCTTGCCGATCACGTAGTTGCCGACATTCAACCCGGCAATTTCCATCAGGCCACGGCTAATGGCGCCGTCGTTGATGAGCATTTTCAGATCGCCATTGGCACTGCCCAAGAGCGCCGCCACCGAGTTGCCGCGCCCGGCGATATCGGCATCGCCGTTGAGCTCGCCAAAGCTGGTCTTCATCGGTTCAAAGGTGGGGAACAGTTGCTTGAGCTTGAAGTTGCGCGCCGTCAGTTTCGCCCGGCCTTCCAGCGGGGTAATGCGGCCATTGAGGCGGATCTGCGCATCCAGCTTGCCGCCCGCCACGCCGAAGCGCAGGGGTTCGAGGCTCAGTTGGCCGTCGTTGAGTACCAGGTGCGTATAAAGGTCGGTGAACGGCAGGTCGGTGCTGTGGACAATGCGCTTGCCGGTAAACTCGACATCGGCGTCCATATCGCGCCAGCGCTCGGTGCGGAACTCTTCCACCGGCAGCACCTTGGTCGCCGGTTGCTTGCTCGCCCCGCCACGGGCCTTTTGCTTGGCATTGGAGTCAGCACCGATCAGCGGCGCCAGGTCGGCCAGCAGCAGTTGGTTGGACACCAGTGCGCCACTGAGCTTGGGCCGTGGCTGGCTGGCGACGTAGGCCAGGTCGCCGTGAATATCACTGTTGCCGATCTTGCCGTTGAACTGCTCATAGCGGAACGACGCACCGCCGGCTTCATGCAGCTTGGCAATCAGGCGACCGTCGGTGGAGTAGGCCGGCGAGTCCGGCAGGGTCACGCCGGTCAGTGGGTAAAGGTTGCCCAGGCTGGTGCCGGACAGTTTCAGGCGCAGGTCCAGGGCGCCGAGGTTCAGGGGGTCGGTCAGGGTGCCGGCCAGGGCGATGCGGGTATCGCCGATCTTCGCCTGGGCTTGCAGGGGGAATGGCCTGGCCGCGTCTTGCAGGGCCAGCAACCCGCCGATCTTGCCGCTGCCCGCGAGTTGCTGGCCGTGGTACTGGCCGCTGACCTTGAGGCCGAAGGCATAGTCCTGGGGTGTCGCGCCCTGCTCTTGGGCCTTTTTGGCATCGCGCTCGCCGACGATTTCGCTGAATGCGATGGGTTTGCCCAGGAGGTCGATCAGCACATCGAGGCGGGTCTTGAGGGTCTGGTCGTCGAGGGTCACGTGGCCCTTGTCAAAGCCGATGGCACCGATATCCACCACCCAGTTGGACGGTTCGGCATTCGGATCCTTGGGGTCAAAGGTGAAGGTCCAGTTGGCGCGGCCATCGGCCAGGCGCTGCAACTCGGCACTCGGTTCGGTCAGGTCGATACGCGGGATCACCACGCGCTGGGCCAGCAAGGCCAAGGGCGAGATGCGCAATTCGACGCGCTTGAGGGTGACCATCTGCGGTTTTTTCGACCACTCGGGGTTGCCCAGGCTCAGGTCTTCGGCCACCACATGGGGCCACGGCACCCAGGCGCGCCAACCGCCTTCGTCCGGCTCGCGCTGCCAGACCACAGCCAGGTTGCCATTGATGGCAAAGGCGCGATGCAGCTCTTCGGAGACTTTGGCATTGAGTGTCGGCTTGATCCGGTTCCAGTCGAAGAACACCAGGATCAGTACGACGGCGGCGATCAGCAGAACGAAGCAAGCACTGCTCCAGGCGAGAATTTTACGAGTGCGCGTCATTGCACAGGGCTCCTGATTACGACTGCGCGTGCCACTGGCAACGCGCGCAAGGGCTAAAGCTTATATGGCTACGACTGGCAAATGGCCTGGGGGTTTAACCGCAGCGGGGAATTAGCGGTGAAAAGTACTTTTTCTGACTAATCCGACAGCTTTTTTCATCGATCGCGCACCGTTGTTACCCACGCCCGTGTCGAAAATACCCACCCCGGTGCAAAAGCGCGTGCTTGAGAGGTACGGTCTAGAGCCTCGGCGCAGAACAATCAATTCCGTTGATTATTACCATTGTGTTTATGAACTTTTATATCGAGATATCGAGAGTAGCATGAGTCCTGTACCCACTTTATCGCCCTCCCAAGGAGCAACTCATCATGAAACGCCAATTACTGCTCAGTGTTGCACTCTCTGTCCTGGCCACCAGTGCTTTTGCCCTGCCAGCAACAGAGCAAACCATCCCACAAGCCAAGACCGACGCCTCGCACATCAGCCAGACCGTTGCCGAAGGTGGTCGTGATCGCCTGGAGCAGAAAGGCCTGGTCGAAGGTGGCTCGGACCGTCTGCAAGAGCGTAACGCCGTAGCCGAAGGCGGCCGTGATCGCCTGGAACAGAAAGGCCTGGTCGAAGGTGGTTCGGACCGTCTGCAAAAACGCGAATTTGTCGCCGAGGGCGGCCGTGATCGCCTGGAGGAGAAAGGTCTGGTTGAAGGTGGCTCGGACCGTCTGCAACAACGCGAATTTGTCGCCGAGGGCGGTTCCGACCGTCTGGCTGAAATGCATAAAGCCACGAGCTAAGCCCGTGCCGGCCCTGAAAAAAGCCCGATCCCCAGCGATCGGGCTTTGACTTTGTGTGACCCGCGCCACCTTTGTCCTGTTTCAAGTTCGACGCCGGTAAAGTTGTTTTGCTAGAGTGCGTCGCTGTCCTTGTCTACAAAGCCCACCCGCCAATGCTCCCCCGCGCCGAACAGAAGCAACAGACCCGCCTTGCCTTGATGGACGCAGCCCGCCATCTGATGGAGGGTGGCCGAGGGTTTGGCAGCCTGAGCCTGCGGGAAGTGGCCAAGAGCGCCGGCATCGTGCCCACCGGTTTTTACCGTCACTTTGCCGATATGGACCAACTGGGCCTGGTGCTCGTCAGTGAGGTCGGCCAGACCTTCCGCGCCACCATCCGCCTGGTACGCCACAACGAATTCGTCATGGGCGGCATCATCGATGCCTCGGTGCGGATCTTTCTCGATGTGGTGGCGGCCAACCGTTCACAGTTTTTATTCCTGGCCCGCGAGCAGTACGGTGGTTGCCTGGCCGTGCGCCAAGCCATCGGCGCGCTGCGCGAAGACATCACCTCGGACCTGGCGGCCGACCTGACACTGATGCCCAAACTCCAGCACCTGGATGCCGACGGCCTGCATGTGATGGCCGACCTGATCGTCAAGAGTGTGTTCGCCACCCTGCCCGACATCATCGACCCGCCCGCCGCCGCCCTGCCGGCGCACCTTACGCCCCAGGCCAAGATCACCCAGCAACTGCGCTTTATCTTTATTGGCCTCAAGCACTGGCAAGGCCTGGGCAGCACCGAGTAGAGCGATCAACGCACCGCGTGGAAACGCTTGGCGGTGGTGTAGTTCTTCTTCCAGTAGGTGTTGGCCAGGGAATCGATGCGGATGTTCTTGCCCTGGCGCGGCGAGTGAATGAACTTGCCCTCGCCGACATACAGGCCGACATGGCCGATCTGGCTGCTGCCATTGGCCTTGAAAAACACCGCATCGCCGGGTTGCAGTGCATCTGCCTTGATCGTCGCCGCCGTTGAGCGGTGCATCGCCGCCGTGGTGCGCGGGATAACAATATTGGCTTCGGTCTTGAACAGATAGACCAGCAGCCCGCTGCAATCGAACCCCTGCTCCAGCGATGTGCCCCCCGATTTATAAGGTTTGCCCAGCAACTCATGGGCGCGGTCGACCACATTGGCGATGGTCGGTTGTGGCAGGGCCTGTAACGCTGAACTGAACGGAGCCGGTGAAACGTAACGCTGGCTGAAACTGGCCGAAGCAGATGGCGCCATGCCAAAAAAACCGGCCATGACCACACATAAAAAAGACTTGAACATGATGAACGTCGCACTGGATTAAAGACGGTGCGAAATCCTAGAGAAACAACGCGTGGCGAGATGAGCGGGAAATCTATGGTGTGAGTAGGATGATTCCCAAAATGCATTACAGATAAATAACCGAAGGCAAGCACCTACAAAATATCGTGGGACGCCCGCCAAAATCGCCCAATTCAGGTGCCAGAACGACCCATGGCGCACCATAATGGGTCAAGCCTTCTCCGCGCCTGCGGCCTGTTTAGTGGCGAAACATCCTACATCCACGATGTTTTCCTACACCACGCCTGATTGGCAAGCCCCTTGCTCTAGCCTGTTTATCGCTCATAGCTGGAAGCTTCCCGATGCTGGTGATCCACCGCCGAATTGCGCCCCAACCCATCTGGGCTGCGGAGTTGCTGCTGAACTTCGACGCCCGCAGCAAAAGCCGCCTGCGCTGTTTCAGTGCCGAGGGTGAAGACGTCGGCCTGTTTCTGGAGCGCGGCCAGCCGCCGCTGTACGACGGCGAATGCCTACAGGCTGAAGACGGACGTGTCGTACGCGTCTGCGCACGCCCTGAACAACTGCTGCACGTGACCTGCAGCAGCGCCTTTGAACTGACCCGTGCGGCCTATCACCTGGGCAACCGCCATGTGGCCCTGCAAGTGGGGGATGGCTGGCTGCGCCTGCTCGATGACTACGTGCTCAAGGCCATGCTGGAGCAGTTGGGGGCCCACACCCAAACCCTCGAAGCACCGTTCCAGCCCGAACACGGCGCCTACGGTGGCGGTCACCATCACTCGCGCCACGGGGATGAAGACTTCAACTACCCGCCCAAACTGCATCAGTTCGGCGTGCGCCTGTGAACCCGGCCTGGGCGCTGCTGCGTCTGGCCAGTCCGCAATTGCCGATTGGCGGCTACAGCTATTCCCAGGGCCTGGAAATGGCCGTGGACAATGCCCGTGTCCGCGATGCCGACAGCGCCCGCCGCTGGATCAGCGACCAGCTGCTGCTCAACCTCGCACGCTTCGAGGCGCCACTGTTGCTTGCCCATTGCCAGGCCGCTGCGGACCAGGATTGGGAACGCCTGCGCCAATGGTGTGAAGAACACCGCGCCAGCCGCGAAACCCGCGAACTGTTCCAGGAGAGCCGGCAAATGGGCTACTCCCTGCAACAACTGCTCAACGGCCTGCCGGAATTGGATGACGCGGCACGGCGTTTTCTCGACGCCACCCACGAACCCCATCTGGCCCTGGGCTGGGCACTGGCGGCCCGTGCCTGGGCGATCAGCCCCGACGACGCCCTGACCGCCTGGCTGTGGAGCTGGCTGGAAAACCAATTGGCGGTGCTGATGAAAACCCTGCCCCTGGGCCAGCAAGCCGCCCAACGCCTGACCAGCGAACTGCTGCCCTTGCTGCAACAGGCCCAGCAGGACGCCAGCCAGCGCGACCCTCATCACTTTGGCAGCGCCGCCTTCGGCCTGTCCCTGGCATGCATGGCCCATGAGCGCCAGTACAGCCGCCTGTTCCGTTCCTAGGAGAACCCCATGAACACACAACCTTTGCGCGTCGGCATCGGCGGCCCCGTCGGCTCCGGCAAGACCGCCCTGACCCTGGCGCTGTGCCTGGCCCTGCGCGATCGCTACAACCTGGCGGTGGTCACCAACGATATCTATACCCGCGAAGACGCCGACTTCCTGGTGCGCAACCAGGCCCTGGCGCCCGAGCGCATTATCGGTGTGGAAACCGGCGGCTGCCCGCACACGGCGATTCGCGAAGATGCCTCGATCAACCTCGAAGCGGTGGATCAACTGAACCGGCGTTTTCCCGGCCTCGACCTGATCCTGGTGGAGTCCGGCGGCGACAACCTGTCGGCCACCTTCAGCCCCGAGCTGTCGGACCTGACGATCTACGTGATCGATGTGTCGGCCGGCGACAAGCTGCCGCGCAAAGGTGGGCCGGGGATCTGCAAATCGGACCTGCTGGTGATCAACAAGATCGACCTGGCGCCGCTGGTCGGCGCCTCGCTGGAACTGATGAACAGCGACACCCAGCGCATGCGTGGCGGCAAGCCGTTTGTGTTCAGTAACCAGAAAACCGGCGTTGGCCTGGAAGCAATCGTCGCCTTTATCGAACGCCAGGGCCTGCTGACCGCAGCCTGAGCCCTCTTACCAAGGAGCTGTTTATGAGCCTCAACACCCTGTTTGCCGCCGCCCTCCTGCTACTGGCCCCGACCCTGGCCCTGGCCCACCCGGGTCATGGCGACAATGGCCTGGTGGCCGGTATCAGCCATCCCCTCGGCGGGCTGGACCATTTGCTGGCGATGCTGGCCGTCGGCCTGTGGGCGGCGCAGCAACAAGGCGCGGCGCGCTGGGCGCTGCCGTGTACGTTTGTCGGCACCATGCTGCTGGGTGGCGTGCTGGGTTTTGAAGGGTTGGCCTTGCCGGCCCTGGAAAGCGGGATTGCCGCGTCGGTATTGGCCCTGGGCCTGGCGGTGGCCTTGGCGATTCGCCCACCGCTGGCGGTGGCCGTGGCCGCAACAGCCGTGTTTGCGCTGTTCCATGGCGTGGCCCATGGCCTGGAGCTGCCGGATATGACCAGCCCGTGGGCGTATGCGGCCGGGTTTGTCGGGGCGACGGCGGTGCTGCATGCGGCCGGGTATGCGCTGGTGCGTTTCCTGCCGGCTGCGGCGGCGCCGCTGGTGCGGGTGGCGGGGGCGGCTTCGGCGGCGACTGGAGTCTGGTTGCTGGCGGGCTGAGTGATGCAGTGCTGTTGAGGGCCTCATCGCGAGCAAGCCCGCTCCCACATTTGACCGAGTTGTACCTTTGGAATGGGGTCGAATGTGGGAGCGGGCTTGCTCGCGATAGCGGTAGCAAAACCACCGCAGCCCCCAAGCCTGCTAACATGCGCGGCAAACACCCCTGCCGTGACGACGCCAGCCGATGCCCATCGCTCCAAGCTCTGCCCTCAAACCTCAATTGAACGCGGTGCTCGCGCACTTCAACGACCTGATCGTGCCGCTCTGGCAGGGCCCGGGCTGGAATGCCGAGTTGGCGCTGCCCTATGAGGCGCTGGACGCCGACCACCGCCCTTTGCCCCCACAACGCTACCGCGCCATGGCCTGTGCCCGGCAGTTGTATGTGTTTGCCAGCCTGATCGGCGAGCCAGGCAAAGAGTTTGCGCAAGAACGCGCCGCAGCGTTGTTTCGCTCGCTGCAACGGCACTTCCATGACGCCGAACACGGTGGCTGGTTCTACAGCATCGACCCCCACGGCAATCCGCTGGACCAGCGCAAAGACCTGTATACCCACGCCTTTATCATCTTCGCCTGCGCCCATTACTGGGCCAAGGTCCGCGAGCCGTTGGTGGAGTCGGTGCTCAATGCCGCCCTGGAGGTGGTCGCCGAGCGCTTTGCCACGGGTGACGGCCTGTATGAGGCGGTACTGGAGCGCAACTGGTCGTCCCTCAAGTCCGGCCCGCTGCAGAACCCGCTGATGCATCTGGCCGAAGGCTTGCTTGCCACCCTCGCCGTACGGGAAGACGCGGCGGTGCAACAGGCCCTGCTGGCACTGGCGACGGCCATGCAGCAGCGCTTTATCGAACGCCAGCATGGGGTGATGATGGAAAAGCCCCTGGGCGCTGTGGATAACTGGTTCGAGCCGGGGCATCAGTTTGAATGGTTTTTCCTGCTGGAATCCTCGCCCGTACTGCGTGGCACGCCCCTGCATACGTCGCTGAGCCGGGCCTTTGCCTATGCCGAGCAAACGGGTGTGGATAACCTGAGCGGTGCGGTCAGTGGCATGTTGGCGCTGGACGGCAGCGTGCGTGACGCCACCCAGCGGATCTGGGCCCAGGCCGAGTACCTGCGGGCATTGACCTTGCGCCCGGGCAGCGCGGCGGTGCTGGAGCGCCAGTTGCTGGCGTTGCAGCAACATTTTTTGCATGCCAGGGGCTGGAATGAATGCCTGGATGCCAAGGGTGAGGTGAGCCGGCGGGATATGCCGTCGACGACGCCCTACCATTTGGCGACCTGCTATCAGGGGTTGAGCGAGTTTCTCGGCTGATCTTTCTGGCCCCATCGCAGGCAAGCCAGCTCCCACACTTGAAGGGGTTCACCCATCAACAATGTGGGAGCTGGCTTGCCTGCGATAGCCTCACCTCGGTCTAACGGCCGATCAAGCAATCCACTTGCGGTCCCCAGTAAAGCTGATCGTCAACCACCGTGCCTTGTCCGCCGCGCCCAGCCCTGTGGATATCTCTTCACGCAGCCCGTCGAGCGTCGCGACCTTATCCACCGGGTAATCGGCCGACAGCACCACATGAATCTCGATAAACCGCGCCCGCCCGTGTTTCTGCACGTAGGACACGTAGTCCTCGAAACCATGCCGGGCCTGGGCCGCGTCCATCACTTCGCGCACCTTGTCGTCCAACTGGTCGGGGGCAATCCCCAGCACATCGCGCAAGGCCGGGCGCAGGATCTTCAAGGCCGGCGCCAGCATGCTCAGGGCCAGCAGGATCAGGATCAAGGGGTCGACATACACCGCCCACTCGCCATAGCCCTGGGACTTGAGCAGCAGCGCGGCGAGGAAGCTCACCAGCAGGCCCACAGAGAGCATCGCGTCTACCAGCCAACTGATGTTGTCGAACTGGATCAGCGACGACTGCAGCTTGCGGTTGCGGTGGCGCACATAGAAGAAGTAGGCGAACTCAACCACGGTAAACACCGCAGCGTAGATGATCACCAGCCCCAACTCGATTTCGCGCCCGCCATTGATAATGCCGAACACCCCGTTGAGAAACGCGTAGATGGCGATCAACAGCAGGAAACTGCCTTCGATCAGCAACACCATCGGTTCCAGGTGCCAGTAGCCGAACTGGAAGCGGTCGTTGCTTTTCTTGGCGATCAGCTTGGCCGTGATCAGCATCAGCACCTTGATAAAGGTCGCGATCAACGAGAAAAAACCGTCGAATAAAATGGATTGGGCGCCTGATATCACACCCGTGACAATCCCGGCGATCGCCACGGCGAACATCAGGATCGTCGATTGTTTGAGCAGTGCCTGCTCACCTCGGTTACTCACATATCCTCCTGTCAAAACCTTTAAACCGCTGGGTGCGGTGGGGTTTCCAGGAGGAGAGTGTACCTTATGCCCTGTTTTGACCGATTTGACGCCTTTACGAGCCTTACTTGGCCCCACGCTCAATCGCAAACCCAGCCCAGGTCTGGCTCACCGGCATCAGCTCCAGGCGGTTGATGTTCACGTGCGCCGGGGTGTTCAGCACCCAGAAGATGGTGTCGGCAATGTCCTGCGGCTGGATCGGCTCGGCGCCGGCGTAGGTGGCGTCGTAACGCGCCTGGTCACCGCCGAAGCGCACCAGGGAGAACTCGCTCTCGCACAGGCCCGGTTCGATGTTGGTCACACGCACGCCGGTGCCTTGCAGGTCGCAGCGCAGGTTCAGGGAGAACTGTTTGACGAACGCCTTGGAGCCGCCATACACGTGGCTGCCCGGGTACGGGTAGTTGCCGGCGATGGAGCCCAGGTTGACGATCCCGGCGCCACGGCCATGGGCGATCAGGCGCGGCAGCAACAGGCTGGTGGTGGTCAGCAGGCCCTTGATGTTGGTGTCGACCATGGTCTCCCAATCGTCGAGGCTGCACTTGGGCGCCGGGTCGGTGCCCACGGCCAGGCCCGCGTTGTTGATCAGCCCGCGCAGCTTGCTGAACGACGCCGGCAGGTTGGCAATCGCCTCTTCCATGCCCTTGCGGTCACGCACGTCCACCACCAGGCCATGCACCTCGGTTTGCTTGGAAAGCTCTTCGACCAGGGCATTCAAGCGCTCGGCACGCCGGCCGGTGAGCACCAGTTTCCAGCCTGCCTCGGCAAAGCGACGGGCACAGGCTTCGCCGAAACCTGAGGTGGCGCCAGTAATAAACAGCGTGTCGGACATGGTGTTCTCCTTGTGGGCATCGGGAAAAATCAGCCAGCAGGATGCCCTTACGCCGCCGCCGCGGCAACCGCTATGCACACCCGCCACCCCATACCTGATCATTTTTTAACCGCTTGACGTAGAGCCTTATGAACCGTGGCTTGCAGCCATGTGCGCGCAGGTTATCCACAGCTGCGCCCACAGTCTTTGGGGGCAAGTACAAAACCCTCCAGGCCGCTGTGTACAAGGCTTTCAGGGCGATTCAAAAAGTTTTTTGCTTGACCTTGGGCGGGGCATATGTAGGCCCATGCAGGAGGACACGCCAGGAGGCATGGCTCCAGGCCAGTAAATCCGGCCCCTACACAGGTCTTTCCAGAGTTTAACCACAGACTTATCCACAGGCCTGGAGGTCATGTTTCGGTCATATACCTGTGTCTATGAACAGGTTGACAAAACTTGCGACACCTCATGAAAAAGCCCCTGATCAAAAAACAACCACCACGCTGCAAGCCACGTAAATAAAGGCTTTCAGCCAGCTACTCCCATGTTACCCACAGCCGGTTCCACAGTGGATGGGGACAAGTCATTTGCGTGACAAAACAGGGATTTGCGGCGGCTATATGTCGCGCTTTGGAGGGTGTGTGGATTTGTTTTCCACAATTTGCCGGAAGGCCTGTGGACGATGATCGTTCCCACGCCCCGCGTGGGAATGCCGCCAAGGACGCTCTGCGTCCCAAAGCGTGATGCGCAGCGTCACAGGATGCGCTCCCACGCAGAGCGTGGGAGCGATCAGCGCGGGTTAGTGCCCACCGAGGTAGGCGTTGCGCACTTCCTCGTTCACCAGCAGTTCCTTGCCCGTACCGGTCAGGCGGATTTCGCCGTTGACCATCACATACGCCCGGTCAGACAGGCGCAACGCATGGTTGGCGTTCTGTTCCACCAGAAAGATGGTCATCCCGGTAGCCGCCAGTTCGCGCAAGGTGGCGAAGATCTGCTTCACCACGATCGGCGCCAACCCCAGGCTCGGTTCATCGAGCAGCAACAGCTTGGGCCGGCTCATCAGCGCCCGGGCGATGGCGAGCATTTGCTGCTCGCCACCGGACATGGTCATCGCCCGCTGGTTACGCCGCTCCTTGAGCCGTGGAAACAGCTCGAACATGCGCTGCATATCCTCGCTGGCGTGCTTGTCACCAATGGGGATGGTGCCCATCAGCAGGTTCTCCTCGACGGTCATGTCAGGGAACACCCGCCGCCCTTCCGGGGACTGGGCGATGCCGTTGGAGGCGATGTAGTGGGACGACTTGTGGGTAATGTCCACGCCCTGGTAGAGGATCTGCCCGGACTCGGCCCGCGGCTGGCCGAAGATCGACATCAGCAGCGTGGACTTGCCCGCGCCGTTGGAGCCGATCAGGCTCACGGTCTCGCCCTCGTCGATGTGCAGCGAGACTTTTTTCAGGGCCTGGATCGGGCCATAAAACACATCCAGGTCCTTCATTTCGAGGATAGGCGTACTCATACCAACTCCTCTTCATCGGCGCCCAGGTAGGCCGCGATCACTTTCGGGTCGTTGCGGATCGCTTCCGGCCCACCCTCGGCGATGACGTTGCCGTGGTCCAGCACCACAATATGGTCGGAAATACTCATCACCATGCCCATGTCATGTTCAATCAGCACCACGGTGAGGTCGTGTTCATCGCGCAGCAGGCGAATCATTGCACTGAGGGCTTCGGTTTCCTGGGGGTTGAGGCCCGCCGCCGGTTCGTCCAGGCAGATGATCTGCGGCCGGGTGCACATGGCGCGGGCGATTTCCAGGCGGCGCTGCTGGCCGTAGGACAGCTCGCCAGCCAGGCGGTTGGCACAGTCCACCAGGTCCACCACTTCCAGCCAGTAAAAGGCGTGGTCCAGCGCATCGCTTTCTGCCTTGCGGTAGCCCTTGGTGTTGAGGATGCCCGCCAGCATGTTGCGGTTGACCCACATGTGCTGGGCCACCAGCAGGTTTTCCACCACTGACATTTCCTTGAACAGGCGAATGTTCTGGAAGGTGCGCGCCAGGCCGGCGCGGTTCACCAGGTGGGTGCCGCCGAACATCTTGTAGTACACCCGGCTGAAAAAGCTTTTGGGCGACACGAAGTCGGTAGACTTGAAGCGCTCGCCAAGCAACTGGATCACGTTGGTCTGCTTGCCACGGATGTTGAGTTCGATCTTGCCGCCGCTGGCCGTGTAGAAGCCGGTCAGGCAGTTGAACACCGTGGTCTTGCCCGCGCCGTTGGGGCCGATCAGAGCGAAGATCGAGTTGCGTTCGACCTTGAGGCTCACATCGCTCAAGGCCTTGATGCCACCGAAGTGCATCATCAGGTGTTCCACGTTGAGGACCACTTCCTTGCTCATGGCGCCACCCCCTTGCGTGGTGTCACACCGCTACGGCTGATCCGAATCAGGCCCCGTGGCCGCCAGATCATCATCACCACCATCAACACGCCAAACAGCAACACCCGGTACTCGGAGAAGCTGCGCAGCAACTCAGGCGCCACGGTCAGCACGAACGCGGCAATCACCACGCCCACCGTCGAGCCCATGCCGCCCAGTACCACGATGGCCAGGATCAACGCCGACTCGAAGAAGGTGAACGAAGACGGATTGACGAAGCCCTGGTAGCTGGCAAAGAACACCCCGGCCAGGCCGGCCGTCGAGGCGCCGATGGTGAAGGCCGAGAGCTTGACCAGCACATGGTTCAGGCCCATGGAGCGGCAGGCGATCTCATCCTCACGCAAAGCTTCCCAGGCGCGGCCCACCGGCATGCGGGTCAGGCGGTGCTTGATGTACAGCACGGCCAGCACCACCAGGAACAGCACGATGTAGATAAACAGGAACTTCACGTTGGGGTTGTAGGCAATGCCAAAGAACTCATGGAACGGCACCCCGCCTTCCTTGGCGCGCCGGCCAAATTCCAGGCCGAGGAAGGTCGGCGATGGCACCGGCATGCCATTGGGCCCACCGGTAAACGACAGCCAGTTATTGAGCACCAGGCGGATGATTTCACCAAAGCCCAGGGTCACGATGGCCAGGTAGTCACCGTGCATGCGTAACACCGGGAATCCGAGAATACATCCGGCCAACGCCGCCGCGATGGCCGCCAGTGGCAGCACCGTCCAAAACCCCAGCCCGAGGTACTGGTAACCCAGGGCCAAGCCATAGGCGCCGATGGCGTAGAACGCCACGTAGCCCAGGTCGAGCAGCCCGGCCAGGCCGACCACGATGTTCAGGCCCAGCCCGAGCAACACGTAGATCAGCCCGAGGATCACCACGGTCAGCAGGTACTTGTTGGCGAAAAACGGAAAGACAATGGCGATCACGATCAGCGCCGGGATGATCCAGCGCAGCCGCGACTTGTAGTCCGGCGCCAGCACATGCACCCCGGAGCCCGAGCTTTCAAAACCCTGGAGGATCTTCAAGCCCTTGGGGGTTTGCAGGAACAGGCTCATGACCAGGCGCCCGGCCATGACAATGGCCACCAGCAAGCCGACGCGGGCCGGTTCCAGGTTGAAGCTGTAGCCGTCCAGGACCACACCGACGATGGGCCCGAACACGATCAGCGAAATCAGCCCGGCAAGGACCGCATCGACCACACTTTTCTTGATATCGATAGATTTGGCAGCAGACATGTTTACACCTTCGCCACGAGCGGGCGACCAAGCAGGCCCTGGGGACGGAAAATCAGAATCACCACCAGCAGGGAGAAACTGAACACGTCTTTGTAGTCAGAGTTGATCAACCCCGAGAACAGCGACTCGGAAATCCCCAGGATGATCCCGCCCAGCATCGCCCCAGGCAGGGAGCCGATGCCGCCGAGTACCGCTGCGGTAAATGCCTTGATGCCGATGATAAAGCCGGCATAGAAGTCGAACGTGCCGTAGTTGAGGGTGATCAGCACACCGGCCAGGGCCGCCATGGCAGCACCGATGACAAACACGTAGGAGATCACGCGGTCGGTGTTGATCCCCAGGATCGAGGCCATCTTGCGGTCTTGCTGAGTCGCGCGGCACATGCGGCCCAGCTTGGTGTACTTGATGATGTAGGTCAGCAGCGCCATGCCGGCAAAGGCCGCGACCAGGATGAAGACCTTGGTGTAGGTCAACTGCACGAACCCGGTGCCGATATCGACGCGCCAGGCGCCGGCCAGCAGGGTGGGAATGCCTTGTTGCTTGGCGCCCTGGGCGATCTGCGCGTAGTTCTGCAGGATCAGCGAAATGCCGATGGCGCTGATCAGCGGGGCCAGGCGCGTGGAGTTACGCAACGGTTTGTAGGCGACACGCTCGATGACCCAACCATAGACGCCGGTGACGACGACGGTGAACACCAGGGTGCCAAGAATGAGCAGCGGGAAGGATTCGAGGCCAAAGTAAGCCAGCAGTGCCAGACTGATCGCCGCGAGGTAAGCGGAAATCATATAAACCTCGCCGTGGGCGAAGTTGATCATGCCAATGATGCCATAGACCATTGTGTAGCCGATGGCGATCAGGCCGTAGACCGACCCGAGGGTCAGGCCGTTGACCAGTTGCTGCAGGAAAATACCATCCATAACGCAATCTCACGCGGTGAGAACCTGCACACCCTTGGGTGTGCGGCCCTTCTGGAGGAAAAGACAGATTGGGTGCCGGACGCAATGGCCCGGGCAACCGCGATCCAGTGTGGGAGCTGGCTTGCCGGCGATAGCGGTCTCACATTCAACACAGGTGCTGGCTGTCAGTCCGTCATCGCGGGCAAGCCCGGCTCCCACAAGGGGTCGGTGGTGGCTGGTTGATTACTTCTGCTTTTCCAACTGGTGGTATTTGCCGTTCTTGTCCCACTGGTAAACCACGTAGTCGGAGACTTTCAGGTCACCCTTGGCATCCCATTCCTTCTTGCCCATCACGGTTTGCACCGGGTTGGCCTTGAGCCACTTGGCCGCGTCTTCGCCCTTGTTGGACTTGGCGCCGTTGAAGCCGGCCGCCAGGGCCTGGATCGAGGCGTAGGCGTACAGGGTGTAGCCTTCAGGCTCGGTGCCGTTCTTGCGGAACTCTTCCACCACGGCCTTGCTGTCTGGCAGCAGGCGCGGGTCGGCGCCGAAGGTCATGTAGACGCCATCGACATACTGCGCACCGCCGGCGGTCGCCACCAGTTCGTCGGTCACCACACCATCGTCGGACATGAACTTGACGTCGTTGAGGCCGGCTTCACGGATCTGGCGCACCAGTGGACCGGCTTCCGGGTGCAGGCCGCCGAAGTACACAACGTCGGCCCCCAGTGAACGGATCTTGGTGACCAGGGCGCTGAAGTCTTTCTCGCCACGGGTCAGGCCTTCTTCCAGCACCGGCTTGACGCCGCGCTTGGTCAACTGGGTTGCGGTGGCATCGGCCAGGCCTTTGCCGTAGGTGTCCTTGTCGTTGATGACCGCGACTTTCTTGCCCTTGAGCACATCGACGATGTAGTCGCCGGCCACGATACCCTGCTGGTCGTCACGCCCGCACATGCGGAACATGGCGCCCAGGCCACGCTCGGTCACTTGTGGGTTGGTAGAGCCTGGAGTGATGGCGATGATGCCCGCTTCGTCGTACACCTCGGAGGCTGGAATGGTGTTCGACGAGCAGAAGTGCCCGACCACGCCGATCACTTTGTCCTGGTCGGCCAGACGGTTGGCCACGGCCACGGCCTGCTTGGGTTCGCACGCATCGTCACCGGCCACCAGCTTGATCTGCTCGCCGTTGATCCCGCCCGCCTTGTTGATCACATCGGCTGCCGCCTGGGCACCCTTCATGTACTGCTCACCGAAGGCCGCGTTGGCACCGGTCATGGGACCTGCCACGCCAATCTTCACATCAGCCTGAACAAACGTAGAAACACCCAGCGCGGCAGCTACCGCGAGGGCCAGGAAACCTTTCTTGTAAAACGTCTGGGACATGAGTGGTGCTCCGAGTTTTTTATTGAATGGGCACTGCAATTTCACTGCAAACTTTCACTTGAAAGCTGAGAGCAAGCGGCGTGCCATTGCGTTTTTATATTTCAAAAAGACACGGTGTCATTGTTATTACAGGCGTTTCGGTGCCTTTTTGCCGGGACGTGCAACCCTCTGCAACGCAGAGGTGCAACCTGAGACCCGAAAGAGTGAAACCCACCCATTGGACTGATGTCAGCCAGCCATCAAGCGCCCCTTCAGGCATCTGTAACCACGGGCGTAACGGAAGTGCACATTTACAGTGCGCCACTGCTACGACTCGCACCAATACAGATTAGTAGCCGGCTAAGAAAATGCCGGCTTTTGAGGGGTATTTCGCTGATCAGATGACAATTCGCAGGCATTGGCCGGCGTGATACAGGGAAAACCCGGCTTCATACAGGCAACTGCGCAGGCCCGCCCCGGCCAGCGGCTGCATGGGGGCGAATGGAATCGGCAGGGCCTGGGGATTGTGGTGACACAGGTAGTCGGCAAACGCCTTGCCCACCACCGTCCCGGTGGTCACGCCGCGCCCGTTGTAGCCGGTGACGGCCACCAAACCGGGCGCCGGCTCGAACAGGCGCATCAGGTGGTCCGGGGTGAAGGCGATGCAGCCGGTCCAGGTGTATTCCCAGTCCACCGCCTTGAGGAACGGGAAATAGTGTTGCTGTACGCGATCGGCCCAGGCCTTGAGGAACCAGGTGGGTTTCTGGCTGCCGTTGCCCAGGCTGCCCAGCAATAACCGCCCCTCGGCATCGCGGCGGATGCTGCTCAGCACCTGGCGGGTATCCCAGGAGCCCTGGCCGCCCGGCAGGATCTGTTGCGCGGCAGCATCGCTCAAGGGCGCGGAGGCCACCTGATAGTAATAACCGGGGAAAAAATTGCGCCGCAGCTCGGTCCATTCACCTTCGGTGTAGGCGTTGGAAGCAATCACCACTTGGGCCGCCTGCACCGCGCCCTGGGCCGTTTGCACAGACCAGTACTGGCCCTGGCGCTCCAGTTGGGTCACCGGCGAATGATCGAACAACTGCCCGCCCAGGCCCACCGCGGCATTGGCCAGGCCACTGGTGTAGGCCATCGGGTTCAAGGTGCCGGCACGCCGGTCGAGCAAGGCGGCGGCAATCTTTTGGGTGCCGGTGGCCTGCGCGCACGCAGCACCGGTCAGCAGCTCCACGGGCGCGCCACGGCGCTTCCATTGTTCCTCGCGGCTGCGCAGGTCGGCTTCGCCACGGGCGTTGTGCGCCATGTGCAACGTGCCCTCGCGGCGCAGCTGGCAATCAATCTGGTACTGGTCGATCAGGCTGAACACCAGGGACGGCGCTGCGCCAAGCATGCGGTTGAGCTGGCTGCCCACCGCCGTGCCGAAACCCGCTTCGATCTCGTCCGGGGGGATCCACATCCCGGCGTTGACCAGGCCAACGTTACGCCCCGAGCCACCATGGCCGGTGCGATGGGCCTCCAGCACGCACACGCTTTTACCTTGCTCCAGCAGATGGATGGCCGCTGACAAACCGGTGATACCGGCGCCGATCACGCACACATCGGCTTTTACTTCGCCCGTGAGCGCGGCGCGATCCGGCCGGCCAGGGGTCAGGTGTTCCCACAAACACGCTTCGCGTAATGGCATTGCCAGACTCCGGGATGAGACCTAACAAACAATTGTTGAACTGCAAACCCGATCAACTGTGGGAGCTGGCTTGCCTGCGATAGCGGTATTGGATTCGCCATCGCCATCGCCATCGCAGGCAAGCCAGCTCCCACATTGACCGCATTTCGGCTGGAGGCTCAGTCGAAGGTAATGCCCTGGGCCAACGGCAGTTCCAGCGAATAGTTCACGGTATTGGTCTGCCGACGCATATACCCACGCCACGCATCCGAGCCCGATTCACGCCCGCCGCCGGTTTCTTTCTCGCCGCCAAACGCGCCGCCAATCTCCGCGCCACTCGGCCCGATATTGACGTTGGCAATCCCGCAATCACTGCCCACCGCCGACATGAACTGCTCGGCCTCGCGTACATCGGTGGTAAAGATGCACGACGACAGGCCCTGCGGCACGGCGTTATTCAGGCGCAACGCCTCGGTGAAGTCCTTGTAGCCCACCACATACAGAATCGGCGCAAACGTCTCGCTGCACACCACATCGCTCTGCTCGGGCATTTCCACAATGGCCGGCGACACGTAGTAAGCATTGGGGAACTGCTCCTGCAACTGGCGCTTGCCGCCAAACACCTTGCCGCCTTCGCTCAAGGCCTGTTCCAGGGCGTCCTGCATATTTTCAAAGCTGTGTTTGTCGATCAGCGGGCCGACCAGGTTGCCTTGCAGCGGGTGACCGATGCGCACCTTGGCATAGGCAGCCTTGAGCCGCGTGACGATGTCTTCCTTGACCGACTCGTGGGCGATCAGCCGGCGCAAGGTGGTGCAGCGCTGGCCAGCCGTGCCGACCGCGCTGAACAGGATGGCGCGCACAGCCATGTCCAGGTCGGCGCTGGGGCCGAGGATCATCGCGTTATTGCCGCCCAACTCCAGAATGCTGCGGGCAAACCGTGCGGCGACCTTGGGCGCCACTTCGCGCCCCATGCGCGTGCTGCCGGTGGCGCTGATCAGCGCCACGCGCGGGTCGTCCACCAGGGCGGCGCCGGCATCGCGCCCACCGATGACCACCTGGCTGAGATAGGGCGGCGCGTCGCTGAAGTTCTTCGCCACCCGCTCGAACAAAGCCTGGCAGGCCAGGGCGGTGAGTGGGGTCTTTTCCGAGGGTTTCCAGATCACCGCGTTGCCGCACACCAGGGCCAGCGCGGTGTTCCACGCCCACACCGCCACGGGGAAGTTGAAGGCGCTGATCACGCCCACCACGCCCAGCGGGTGCCAGGTTTCACGCATATGGTGGCCAGGGCGCTCGGAGGCGATGGTCAAACCGTACAGTTGGCGCGACAGGCCCACGGCGAAATCGCAGATATCGATCATTTCCTGCACTTCACCCAGGCCTTCCTGGGTGATCTTGCCGGCTTCCCAGGACACCAGCTCGCCCAGGTCGGCCTTGTACTTGCGCAGCAGGTCGCCGAACTGGCGCACCAGTTCACCGCGACGAGGCGCCGGCACCTTGCGCCAGGCGTCGAATGCATGCTCGGCGCGACTGACCTGCTGTTCGACCTCGGCCGCGCCCTCCCAGTGCACACTGGCAATGCGGCTGCCATCGATAGGCGAATGCACAGGCTGTTTCCCCGCCTGGTACAACGCCGGGTCTACGCCGAGACGATCAAGCAATGCGGCAACCATGGGTCACTCCTTCAATCCAGCAAGAAAAATTGCGCCGCGCCCCGCACGACGATCCAGACCTTATTTGTAGCTGGCCCCAGGCTTGCCAACAAACGACGATTAGGCGAGATATCATTCCGTTTATTCATGCAAACCCCAAAGAGGCGTGCCGTGCTCAATAAAAGACATTTGCCCTCGATCACCGCCCTGCAATGCTTCGAGGCCGTGACCCGCCACCTGAGCTTCACCCGCGCCGCCGAGGAGTTGAACCTCACCCAGAGCGCCGTCAGCAAGCAGGTCGCGCAATTGGAAGAGTTGCTGCAGCACCTGCTGTTTCGCCGGGTGCGTCGGCGCTTGCAGATGACCCCGGCAGGCGACCTGTACCTGGTGGAAGTGCGCAAGATCCTGAGCCAGGTGGAGATGTCGACCCACTACCTGCGCTCCTACGGCGGCGAGACCGAAGTACTACGGGTGTCCACGCCCTACACCTTTGGCGCGCGCTGGCTGGTGCCACGGCTCAAGGGCTGGCGCCTGCGCCACCCGCAGATCCACCTGGACCTGTGCAACGAGCAGACGCCGGACGAGTTGCTGCAAGGCAAGGCCGACCTGGCCTTCTACTTCGGCACAGGCGCAAGGCCAGGCACCGAGAGCCTGAAGCTGTTCAGCGAGGAACTGGTGCCGGTATGCGCCCCCGACAGCCTACCGGCCCAGCCCTTGAGCGACCCCACGCAACTGAGCGAGTTGGTGCTGCTGCAAAATGCCTCGCGCCCCCAGGGCTGGCACGACTGGTTCGCCAGCCTCGGCTACCAGACCGAGCACAGCTACCATGGGCCGCGCTTTGACACCTTCTATATGTGCATCCGCGCCGCGCAGGTGGGCTGTGGCGTGGCGTTGTTGCCACGGTTTCTGGTGGAGGAAGAGCTGGCCGACGGCAAGTTGGTGATCCCCTGGCAGCATGCAATGCCCAGCCAGGATGCGTACTACCTGGCGTACCCGGAACATTCGGCCGAGGTGCCCAAGGTGCGGGACTTTGTGAAGTGGATGATGGAGCAGGCTGTTTAGCGCCTGGAATACCGCCATCGCTGGCAAGCCAGCTCCCACATTTGGCATGCATTCTCCTGTGGGAGCTGGCTTGCCAGCGATGACGCCAGAGGCCACGACAAAAAAACCTCTGGCAAAACAACACAGGTCTATGCGCCACTAGCGCCATTCTTGTTTGGAGATTCCCGTTATGAGCGAGAGTGTGTTTGCCGATCGCATCGTGCAGAACCTGCTCGACACCGACTTCTACAAGCTGACCATGATGCAGGCGGTGCTGCACAACTATCCCAACGTGGAAGTTGAATGGGAATTCCGTTGCCGTAACAGCGAAGACCTGCGCCCCTATCTGGCAGAAATCCGCTACCAGATCGAGCGCCTGGCCGAGTTGAGCCTGAGCCCCGACCAGTTGGGCTTCCTGGAACGCATCAGCTTTATGAAGCCGGACTTCCTGCGCTTCCTCGGCCTGTTCCGCTTCAACCTGCGCTATGTGCAGACCGGCATCGAGAACGGCGAGTTGTTTATCCGCCTGCGTGGCCCGTGGCTGCATGTGATCCTGTTTGAAGTGCCGCTGCTGGCCATCGTCAGCGAAGTGCGCAACCGCTATCGCTACCAGAGCATCATCCTGGAGCAGGCCCGCGAGCAGCTGTATCGCAAGTTCGACTGGCTGACCGCCAACGCCAGCAGCGACGAGCTGGCTGAGTTGCAGGTCGCGGACTTCGGCACCCGCCGGCGTTTCTCCTACCGCGTGCAGGAGGAAGTGGTGAATGTGCTCAAGCATGACTTCCCCGGGCGTTTCGTCGGCACCAGCAACGTGCACCTGGCCCGCGAGCTGGACATGAAGCCTTTGGGCACCATGGCCCACGAATGGATCATGGCCCACCAGCAACTGGGCCCGCGGCTGATCGACAGCCAGATCGCCGCCCTCGACTGCTGGGTCCGCGAGTACCGGGGCCTCTTGGGGATCGCCCTGACCGACTGCATCACCACCGATGCCTTCCTCAGCGATTTCGATCTGTACTTCGCCAAGCTGTTCGATGGCCTGCGCCATGACTCCGGCGACCCGGTGCAGTGGGCCGAAAAAGCCATCGCCCATTACCACAAGCTGGGCATCGAGCCGATGAGCAAGACCCTGGTGTTCTCCGACAGCCTGACGCTGCCCAAGGCCCTGGAGATTTTCCGCGCGCTGCGGGGGCGGATCAATGTCAGCTTTGGCATCGGCACCAACCTGACCTGTGACATTCCGGGTGTGGAACCGATGAGCATCGTGCTTAAAATGACTGCCTGCAATGGCCAGCCCGTGGCGAAGATCTCTGATGAAGCGGGCAAGACCCACTGCACGGATCCGAACTTCGTCGCCTATCTGCGCCACGTTTTCAAAGTACCTGCCATCTCTAGCGAGGAGTGAATCATGCAAGCCGTACAGCGTGAGATTGCCCAACAGCTCAAGGTCCAACCACCGTTCCAGGACCACGCCGCCCTTGAAGCCGAAGTGGCCAGGCGGATTACCTTTATCCAGGACTGCCTACTCAACTCGGGGCTCAAGAGCCTGGTGCTGGGCATCAGCGGCGGCGTCGACTCCCTGACCGCCGGCCTCTTGGCCCAACGGGCAATGAAAGAGCTGCGTGCCCGCACAGGCGATGAGGCCTACCGTTTTATTGCGGTGCGCCTGCCTTACGAGACCCAGTTCGACGAACACGATGCCCAGGCCAGCGTCGACTTTATCAACCCCGACGAACGCCACACGGTCAATATCGGCCCGGCGGTCAAGGCCCTGGCCAATGAAGTGGCGGCCTTTGAAGGCAAGGCGGCGATGTCCCGTGATTTTGTGCTGGGCAATACCAAGGCACGGATGCGCATGGTCGCGCAATACACCATCGCCGGCGCTGCGAGCGGCCTGGTGATCGGCACCGACCATGCGGCGGAAGCGGTGATGGGCTTTTTCACCAAGTTTGGTGATGGCGCCTGCGACCTGGCACCGTTGAGCGGGCTGGTGAAAAACCAGGTACGCGCGATTGCGCGGTACTTTGGTGCGCCCGAGTCGCTGGTGGAGAAGATCCCGACGGCCGACCTGGAAGACCTGTCACCGGGCAAGCCGGATGAAGCGTCCCATGGCGTGACCTATACCGAGATCGATGCATTCCTGCACGGCGAAGCGGTGCGCGAGGAAGCGTTCAGGATTATCTGCGAGACCTATCGCAAGACTGGGCACAAGCGGGTGATGCCGTTTGCGCCTTGAGGTAGGCTTGGTGGTTGTGTATTGATTGTCAGGCCGCTATCGCGGGCAAGCCCGCTCCCACATTTGAATGTATTCACACATCAAAATGTGGGAGCGGGCTTGCCTGCGATGCACGATAACGCGGTCTGTGGCCTTACTTCAGGGTCACAGTGCCTTTCATCATCGAGATGTGGCCTGGGAACGAGCAGAAGAACATGTACTTGCCGTCAGCCTTGAGCTTGGACACGTCGAAAGTCACCGAGTCGGTCTCGCCGGCGCCGATAATCTTGGTATGGGCGATGATGCGGGCGTCGTCTTTTTTCAGATAATCGTTGTCGATACCGGCGGCCATGCCCTCGGTTGCAACCGGCTGCATATCGGCTTCGGTGGTCAGTACCCAGTTATGGCCCATGACGTTCTTTGGCAGCTTGCCGGAGTGCTTCAGCTCAACGGTGAACGTCTTGCAGCTCTTATCGATTTCAATGGCCTTGGTGTCGAAGGACATTTGGTCGGTGGAGTCGACAGTGACCTTGCACTCTGCAGCAAGCAACTGGCCGCTAGCCAGAGTCAGCAGGGAAACAGCAACGATTTTGGCAAACATGTGAATCTCCAAGGCAGGGTTTAGAAAACGCATATGCGACAAGGGTGCCTGAGGCAGGCAGATGTTCCAATGATCTGAATCAACAAATTGTATACAACTTTAGGCTATCAGACTGATCGACAGAATCAACCGGCCAAAGTGCCGCACGCTGCTTATGATCGGCCCATCACCCCCCTTCTGGAGTCCGAGCCATGCACCTCAATAGCCTGTTATGCAGCCTGCTTGCCGCTTACGCCTGTGGCGCCAGTGGTACTTACGAAACGGTTAATCTGGACTAACGTTTAAGCAGCAGAGGCGATTCTGAAACCCGATTAACCCTTGGGGCACGTTTAAAGGCAGAATACCCGCCGCTCAACCTCACCTTCGACCCCAGAGGATCGCCCATGGCAAAACCTAATTACTCCTTCGCCAAACGTCAAAGAGACTTGGCCAAGGAACAGAAGAAAGAGGAAAAGCTGCAACGCAAGAAAGCTGCGGCCGACGAAGAAGCAGGCGCACTGAACCCGGATGCCGAAGGTGCAGTGGTGGCTGACGATACCCAAACACCGAAAGACCAGGCACCCGAGGCCTGAGCAACAAGCCCAATGAATACCTGACCTGTGGCAAACGCGCGCCACATACAGCGCGTTCGCCACGGGTGCATTGGCCCTACCGCATCGGTTATTCCAGCGGCATCACCGTCACCCGCACTTCCGGGTCATGGCTGCCCCCTCCCAGGATCACCCCGCGCAACGGCGAGACATCGGAAAAATCCCGGCCCCAGGCCAGGGTGATGTGCTCCAGCGCCGGCTGCACATTGTTGGTCGGATCAAAATCCACCCAGCCCGACAGCGGGCAAAACACCGAGACCCATGCGTGCGACGCATCGGCGCCGATCAGCCGTGGCTGGCCGGGTGGCGGCTGGGTCAGCAGGTAACCACTGATATAGCGCGCCGCCAGGCCCCGT
The DNA here is from genome assembly GCF_059422465.1 of Pseudomonas sp. GW821-FHT01D09. Lineage (NCBI taxonomy): Bacteria > Pseudomonadati > Pseudomonadota > Gammaproteobacteria > Pseudomonadales > Pseudomonadaceae > Pseudomonas > Pseudomonas sp. GW821-FHT01D09. The sequence goes on along the minus strand of NZ_JBWKWY010000013.1, from coordinate 27,999 downwards.
GAGCGCAGGCAGGCGAGCATCAGATGGGCAAAGTCCTGGCACACCCCCCTTCGGCGCTCCAGCACCTCCACCAGCGGCGTGGCGACCTGGGTGGCTTCGGCATCGAAAGTGAACTCGCTGAAAATCTTCTCCATCAACGCCTGCACCCCCAGCAACAGCGGGCGGCCAGCCGGAAAGCAGCTCTCGGAGAACGCGACGAAGTTTTTCTTCAAATGCACGTAGGGCGACTCGAAACGATAGCGGCACGCCTCGATCGCCTGCGCCGACAACGGCTGGCCACTGTAGCTCAGGCTGTTGCGGGTCTGGTCCCAGGGCGGTGACTGGCTGAAGTCCAGCACGGGCCGGGCCAGCACTTCCACGGTCAACCCGGCGTTGACCAGCAGTTCGTCATGGGGCCGCTCGAATGCCAGCCGGGTGATCGGGTTGCCAAACACGTCCAGCTCATCGCGGCGCGCCGTCGGCTCGGGGCTGATCTCCAGTTGCCGCGAGGTGCAGCGCTGCCAGGCACACGGGCGCGGCCACAAGTGCGCCAGTTGCTGGGCCAGGGACACCGGGCTGTCGTAGTGGTAATGGGTATCGTGGAAAATCTGGTAGCGCGCGCTCATCACACAGACACCGTTTGCTGGCTGACATCATCCACATGGGCAAAATGGCGCAGGGCCAGGCGGTCGGAGACCTGCCCGCTCTCATCGGCGACCGCCTGCAACAGGTCCGCCAGGCCATCGAGGGCCGCGCGCACGCTGGCATCGCCAAACAACGGGTTTTCCAGGCAGCCCAGGTCAAAGCGCGACAGGCGTTCCACCAGCGGCGCCAGCCCGGTCTCGCGGGGCACGCCGAAGTCATCGTTGAGGCGGCGCAGGGTGCGGCTCACCAGCTTGAGCTGGAACAGCACCGCATGGGGGTTCTGTTCATCCAGCAGCAACAGGTCCAGCACCGGAATCAATTGCGGCACCGCCAGATAGCGCGAACGGTAGGTGATACTGCTGTTGCCCAGCTCCAGCAACCACTCCAGCCCCGCCTGGTCGAACACCGCCACACCGCGCAGGAAGGCCGCGAGGCTGCTGCTGAGAAATTGCAGGCGCTCGATGCGCCGGCCCATCATCAAAAAGCGCCAGCCTTCGTCGCGGGTCATGTCGTCGAGGGCAAAGCCGGACAAGGCCGCCAGGGACATCACCAGGCGGTTGAGGAAGTCCAGCAATTGGCCGAAGTCCGGGGCCTCGCTTTCCAGCTCCAGGGCTTCGCGCTGCAACTCCACCAGGGCCTGCCAGTTCTCCCGGGACAGCTTGCCGCGCACCTGGGACGCCGCCCACTGCAAACGCTGCAGGTTGGCGCGCAGGCTTGACGGCCAGTCATCACCGAGCAGGGCCTCCAGCAGCCGTTCAGGCAACTCGCCCTCCTCCGGCAGCAGTCGCAGGCTCTCACCAAGTTCTACGGCGGCCTGCAGGGCCAGCGGGTCGTCACCATCGACATAGCGGGCGAGCACGATGCGCAGCCAGCGCGCACTGTTATCGCAGCGCTCGCAGTAACGGCCGAACCAGAACAGGTTCTCCACCACCCGCGAAGGCAAGTACGGATCGCGGCGCACCAGGTCATGGGTGCCTATCACCCGTTGCGCGCGCCATTGCTCGCCACCGGGGGCACGTTCGCCCAGCACCCAGGTGTCCTTGCTCGCCCCACCCCGCTGCATCGACACCACTTCGGCGTCCGCCTGCGCCGCCACGCGGGTCAGGCCGCCCGGCAACACCCGGTAGCCGTCTTCACTGGCTACCGCATACATGCGCATGCCGATGGCGCGATGTTGCAGATGATCATCCACGGTGTGCCAGACCGGCGCCTGGGACAGTTGCGCCAGCTCCTGGGCCACGTAGGCGTATGGACGCGCCTGCATGCGTACGGCCAGGGCCTGGCGCTGTTCGTCGTTCAGGTCGCGGCCAAACACCGGGGCAAAACTTTGCGAGGGGAACGCCGGCTTGATCAGCAGCTCCGGCAGTTTTTCCAGGGCTTCGGCCAGTACTGGCGCTTCGCCGCACCACCAGGTGGCGATGGACGGCAGGATCAGTGCTTCGCCAAACAAAAACTGATTGATCTTCGGCAGGAAACCCAACAGGCCAGGGGACTCCAGCACGCCGGCGCCCAGGGCATTGGCCACCAGCACATTGCCCTGGCGCACCGCGCCCAGCAGGCCGGGCACGCCCAGGGCCGAGTCGGTGCGCAGTTCCAGGGGGTCGCAGAAGTCATCGTCCAGCCGGCGCATGATCGCGTGCACGCGGCGCAGGCCGCTGAGGGTTTTCAGGTACACGGTGCTGTCGCGCACGGTCAGGTCGCCGCCCTCTACCAGGGGGTAGCCAAGCTGGCGGGCCAGGTACAGGTGCTCGAAATAGCTTTCATTGAAGCGCCCCGGAGTCAGCAGCACGATCAGCGGCGGCTGGTCATCGCCGGGGGCCTGGCGGGCCAGGGTTTCCTGCAGGGTGCGGAAGAACCCGGTGAGGTGCTGCACCTGCAAGTCGCGATACAAATCCGGGAAGGCGCGGGAAACGATGGTGCGGTTTTCCAGGGCATACCCGGCGCCGGACGGGGCCTGGGTACGGTCCGCCGTAACCCACCAGCGGCCATCCGGGGTGCGCGCCAGGTCCACCGCGTATAGGTGCAGGAACACCCCATCGGGCGGCTGGATACCCTGGCAAGGCCACAGGAAGTTGTTATGCCCAAACACCAGCTCTGCCGGCAGCAAGCCTTCGGCAATCAGGCGTTGCGGGCCATACAGGTCGGCCAGCACCGCATTGAGCAACCGTGCGCGCTGGGCAATGCCCGCCGACAACTGCGCCCACTCATCCGCTGCCAGCACATGGGGCAGCAAGTCCAGCTCCCAGGGGCGGTCGGCGCCCTTGGGGTCGGCGTAGACGTTGTAGGTCACGCCGTTTTCCTGGATCTGCCGGGTCAGCAGGGCCTGGCGCTGGGCCAGTTGCGCCGGGGTGCTGCGTTGCAGATGGTCGAGCAAACGCCGCCAATGGGCGCGCACTGCACCGCTGTCATCCAGCAGTTCGTGATAAGTGCCCGCAGTCAGCGGGTAACGGTCGAGCAAGTCGGACATGGAACGCTCGGCAGGGGCAAGGGAAGTCAGATTAACCTAACAAACACTGCAAATCCTCTGTGGAAACTGGCCGTGTGTGGGAGCGGGCTTGCTCGCGATAGCAGTGCGTCAGCCAATGCCTGTACTGGCTGATACTCGGTCATCGCGGGCAAGCCCGCTCCCACATAAGCCCGCTCCTATAGGTGGAGTTGTGTTTAGTCATTTTTATTGGCGAAGCGCCGCAGATCCAGGGTCATCGGAAGTTCATCGTTGATCACCAGCGCCGGCACCGGCAATTTGCCCGGGCTGTGGCCCAAACGGAAGAACCGTGCCATGCGCCGGCTCTCCGCTTCGTTGGCATTGACCGGCAAGCTGTCGTAATTGCGCCCGCCCGGATGGGCCACGTGGTACTGGCAACCGCCCAGGGAGCGCTGCATCCAGGTATCCAGCAGATCAAAGACCAACGGCGCATGCACGCCGATGGTCGGCTGCAGGCAATTGGCCGGTTGCCAGGCGCGATAGCGCACACCCGCGACGAACTCGCCCACCCGGCCGGTGGCATGCAGCGGCACGGCCACGCCATTGCAGGTCAGCACATAGCGCTGCGGCGGCAGGCCGCTGAGCTTGACCTGCAAGCGTTCAAGGGAGGAATCCACATAGCGCACCGTGCCCCCCGCCGCGCCCTCTTCGCCCAGCACATGCCAGGGCTCCAGGGCCTGGCGCAACTCCAGCTCGATACCGCTGACGGCATAGTCGCCAACCTTGGGAAAACGGAATTCCAGGTGTGCCGCAAACCACTCGGCGCGCAGCGGGTAACCGGCGGCGTTGAGCTCGACGATCACGTCGGCAAAGTCCTGCTCGATAAAATGCGGCAGCAAGAAGCGGTCGTGCAGTTCCGTGCCCCAGCGCGCCAGCTTTGGCGGTGCATAAGGCTCGCGCCAGAAGCGCGCCACCAGGGCGCGCAGCAGCAACTGTTGGGTCAGGCTCATGCGCGCATGGGGCGGCATTTCAAAGGCGCGCAGTTCCAGCAGGCCCAGGCGCCCGGTGGCGCCATCCGGCGAGTAGAGCTTGTCGATGCAGAATTCGGCGCGGTGGGTATTGCCGGTGACGTCGATCAGCAGGTTGCGCAGCAAGCGGTCCACCCGCCACGGCGGGCATTCCTCGCCCGGCGCGGGCATCTGCGCGAAGGCGATTTCCAGCTCATACAGCGCGTCGTTGCGCGCCTCATCCACCCGTGGCGCCTGGGAGGTCGGGCCGATAAACAGCCCGGAAAACAGGTACGACAACGACGGATGGTTATGCCAGTAGCTGATCAGGCTGCGCAGCAGGTCCGGGCGGCGCAGGAACGGCGAGTCCTTGGGCGTGGCCCCACCCAACACGAAGTGGTTGCCGCCGCCGGTGCCGGTGTGGCGCCCGTCGATCATGAATTTTTCAGTGGTCAGGCGGGTTTGCCGGGCCTCTTCATAGAGGAACTCGGTGCGTTCCACCAATTCGTCCCAGGTGGCGGACGGCTGCACATTGACTTCGATCACACCCGGGTCGGGCGTCACGCGGAAGTTGCTCAGGCGTGGATCACTCGGCGGCTCGTAGCCTTCCAGCAACACCGGGCAATACAACTCCTGGGCAGTGGCCTCGATGACGCTTACCAGTTCCAGGTAATCCTCGACCCGCTCCAGAGGCGGCATAAACAGGTAGAGCCGCCCCCCTCGCGCTTCGGCGCACAAGGCGGTGCGGGTCAGCCAGTCGGCAGACTCGTCGACCTTGGGCACACGCTCGTCGCTGGGGGCCGGCTCGCCCGGGCCTGACGCGCTGATGGCCAGCGCCGGCAGATCCTGATTGGGATCGGTGGGGTGCACAAAGGGGTAATCTGCCGCCGTCACCCAGGGCTGCGAAGCCAGGGGCAGGCGATAGCCCAGCGGCGAATCACCGGGCACCAGCCGGCAATGGGTGTCGCGCAGGTACCAACGGCCACTCTGCCAGCGGTCATTGGCCGCCGTGCGCGCCAGGGGCAGCACATGGCCGATAACTTTATCCAGGCCCTGGCTGAACACCTTGCGCAGGCGTTCGCGCTCCAGTTCATCGTCCAGGCGTGAATCCAGGGCGCTGACATTCTGCGGCAAGGCACCTTCGCGCCACAGGTAGTAGAAATTGTCCTCGAAGGCCGGGAACACAAAGCGCGCCGGCAACTGCAGGCGCTCGGCAATGCTCGCCAGGAAACGCCCGGCCATCACCTCATCAGTGCCGTAGTCCTGCTGCTCATCGGCGATCAGTGCGTCGTTGTGCCAGACCGGCACACCATCGCGACGCCAATGGCAGTTGAGGGACCAGCGCGGCAGTTGCTCGCCCGGGTACCACTTGCCCTGGCCGAAATGCACCAGGCCCTTGGGCGCATAGTGCTTGCGCATGCGCTGGAACAGCTCGGCGGACAGCCGGCGCTTGTCCGGGCCCAAGGCCGCGGTGTTCCACTCGGCACCGTCGGGGTCGTCGATGGACACAAACGTCGGCTCGCCGCCCATGGTCAGGCGCACATCGTCCTTGAGCAGGTCACCATCGATCTGCCGGCCCAGGGCCTGGATCGCCAGCCATTGTTCTTCGGTGTAGGGCTTGGTGACGCGCGGCGCTTCCCAGATGCGCTCCACCGACATCTCGTGGGTAAATTCGCACTCGCACGGCTGCACCAGCCCACTGATCGGAGCGGCAGACGATGGATCGGGACTACAGGCCAGCGGGATATGGCCTTCACCGGCGAACAGGCCGGAGGTGGCATCCAGGCCGATCCAGCCGGCGCCGGGCAAATACACTTCGCACCAGGCATGCAGGTCGGTGAAATCCACTTCGGTGCCGGACGGACCGTCGAGGGCCTTGACGTCAGCGGTCAGCTGGATCAAGTAGCCGGAGACAAAGCGCGCCGCCAACCCCAGGTTGCGCAGCAATTGCACCAGCAGCCAGGCCGAGTCACGGCAGGAACCGGAGGCGTTTTCCAGGGTGCACTCCGGGGTTTGTACACCGGGCTCCATACGGATCAGGTAGCCGATATCGGCCGCTAGGCGCTGGTTGAGGCCAACCAGGAAATCCACGGCCGGCAGCGGCGTACGGTCAATACCGGCCAGGTACGCAGCGAATTTTGGCGTCAGCGGCAGGGTTTCCAGATACGGCGCCAGCTCACGCTGCTCGTCGGCGGCGTAGCGCAAGGGGATTTTTTCGGCGTAGGGCTCAAGGAAAAAGTCGAACGGATTGAACACCGCCATCTCGGCCACCAGGTCGACCTCGATGCGCAACTCGTCGGTCTTTTCCGGGAACACCAGGCGCGCCAGGTAATTGCCCTGAGGGTCTTGCTGCCAATTGATGAAATGCTGCTCGGGCAGCACCTTCAACGCGTAGGACAGGATCCGCGTGCGGCTATGGGCCGCCGGGCGCAGACGCACAATCTGCGGGCCAAGCTCCACAGCGCGGTCGTAGCGGTAATGCGTAACGTGGTGCAACGCGACATGAATCGACACGGCGGCCTCCTGCAAGCCAGGGCATGGAAACAAAGCGCGCAAGACTTATGCCAGAGCAGCGGTCATTGCGCTTTATCGAGGGACCCGGTGCAGTACAGCACCAAAACGGCGCGAGAGTGACCGCCGTGGTGCGAGGGTTGCACATATTTGTGGCGCCCGTGCGGGGCACAGTGGTGAATCTACCCAATCAGCGCTTTTTGCGCGTTGCGATGACGGCTTGGCGCAGGTGGCGTATTTCGAGCAGCCGCTGGCGCATTTCGCGATGGCGCTTGCTATTGAGCAGCAGCAAGCCCAGCAGCGGGAACAGTACGGTGGAGCCATACACCAGGCCATTGACGTCGTATTGAATCATCGGCAACACGAACAGCAGACAACTGCCCAGGTATCCCGCCACCAGCCTCGTAGCCCAAGAGTACCCACGCGCAATCATCACATTGCCAAACACCAGCACTGCCACCAGCACCAGGATCGCGCCCCCCGTATAGCTGGACTTGAGCGCAGGATCAACGCCGCGTAAATACGTCACGCCCGTCATGGACATCGCAGCCGACCCGGAAAAGATCGCCATGAAGATGGTGCCCATGAATACGGGGAAATAACGGGCCAGGAAACGGCCCATGTCGGGAAAGCCGCTCACTGCGTTAACTCCTCGTACAGGCCGCTCGCGTTGAGGCAGGGCTAGTGAACATAAACAATCAAAGGTTTTTGTACTTTGCAGTCGCAGCCTGGCGCAGATGGCGCAGCTCGACGAGTTTCTGTCGCATTTCCCGATGACGCTGACTATTGAGCAACAGCAAGCCCGCCAACGGAAACAGCAGCCCTATTACATACGCAGCCATATGTGGCCGATAGCTATAGGTTGGCAACACGACCAGCAAACATACAACGTAGAAGGCAGCGATGACCCAAGCTCCCCACTCTCGCCCTCTGATCATGACGAAATGGCTGAACGCCAAGAGCAAACCCAAGAAAACTGCCGCCAGAAAAGAGTAACGCGCCCGTTCTGGGTCACTGCGAAAAAATGTACTGGATGCCAATGAAATAGCGGCAGAGAGAGAGAAGCAGGCAAGAAAGAATGCGCATATAAACGTTGGAAAATATTGCGTTAAAAAAGCTCTCAATGAAGCTTGGCGATCCATCACTCAAGCTCCTCATATAGGCCAACTGCAATCGTTCGGATATTGCCTGATATAGCGCTCCCGGTAAAACCAATGGCAGCCCCGAGGGAATCTCTGATCTGCGTCAACGTAGCGTGATTGATCTCGCTCGCTGAATAGCGCTTGGCCAGCTCACCGGAGCGCTGGCGCAGTTTCAAGAGCTTATTGCTCAGGCTTGGATCTTTCAGGCTCAGCAACTCTTTGGTGAGTGCCTTGCGTTGCTGGCGGGTCAACCCCTTGGACAACTCGTACCAACTTCTGCCAGTGGTCACCTTTCGAGCCTGCAGCAGCCGAAGAGTGGTCAGAGTAGAGGCGCCGGCCCCCAGCAGTGACGCGGCGTCCAATACCGGCATTGCATAGCGATACCAGTCCTCGCTATCCATATCGTCGTTGGCTGCCGGGTCATTGAGTTCGTTGATAGTTCTCATACCCCCGACGACACATTGCGCAGTACTGGCCGCTGCAGCCGTCGCACCGATGCCTGCCACCACCAGGCTCGCGCCACCAGTGAAAGGCACGGCGACTGTACCGCTGAACACAACAATCCAACCGAGGATTGCGCCCGCACAAGACAGGGTCGTATTGACTGCTTCGCCCACCAACCGGGACTCACGCGGGTTGTTAGCCACCTGATTGGCAAACTGCGCCGGCGAAATATACTTCTGCGCCTCACGCAAAATAATGCGCTTGGGCTTGATGCTGCAAATGGGCTTGAACTCGCGCAGGGTAATGACATTGAAGTCAGCATCGATATACACCACCCCCGCGCCGACGATGCCGGGGTCGGCGTCGATGGCGGCGAACAGGCGGGGCAGGTTGATCTGGCTTTCGATGCGCTGGCGCGCCATGAACTGGGAGCGGTTGGAGTCCATGCCGATGTTGAGCAGGGGGTTGCTCATGGGGTGATCTTCCTTGAAATAGGCGGTGTCTGAACTGGCGCCTTCGCGAGCAAGCCCGCTCCCACAGTTGACCGAGTTCCAGCATAAGAATGCGGTCGAATGTGGGAGCTGGCTTGCCTGCGATGGCGATTCAACGGGCGCCACCTTAACAAACAGGCTAACCACCCGCTAGAAAGCAAAACGCCAGCACGAGGCTGGCGTTTTGCATGTTCAGGCTGCGCTCAACGCGGCACAACCGGCTTGCGCGCAGGCTTCTTGCCTTTGCCCTTGGCCGCGTCGGTGCGTTCTTTAGCCGCCTGTTTGTTGCGCGCCATGGCCGCGGCCTTGGCTTGTTCGCGCTTGTCCCACGGGTTGCTGCCGTCGCTGCCACGGGGTGGCAGGCCGGTGTGCTGGGTGAGGATCTTGGTGGTGGTTTCCTTGTCGTGGTGCGAGGGTTGCACATATTTGTGGCGCAAGTGCGGGGCGCAGTGGTGAATCTACCCAATCAGCGCTTTTTGCGCGTTGCGATGAAACCGGTTATCGAAGGCGACGCCTTCACATGCGGCTACTCGATCTAGCGGTTGATTTGACAGACTGCCGAATGCGACGGATTCCAACGAGTTTTGTACGCATCTCTCGTTGAACCTTACTGTTAAGTGTCAACAATCCAAGGAATGGGAATAACAGCGCCAACCCATAGAGAACTTTATGAGGCTGGTACTGAACCATTGGAACTACAAACACTAGACAGGCGAGGTAGATACCGACCATCACCCACACCCAGGAGGGTCGGCCCCGCAAAATCATAAAGTTGCTATGGACCGTCAACAGAATGAGCAGCGCCCCGACCAACATGATCTTGAGCCCCACTTGAGCCAGCGGCACATCACGAAAATAAGTGACGAACGCCAGCGCCACAGCCAATGCCAAAGAAAAACACGCAGCAAATACGCCGCCCATAAACGTCAGAAAGTATTGCCTGAAAAAGTCGCGTAGCGTCATTAACTCGTTCATTCGTTTATTTCCTCGTACAACCCTATCGCGATGGTATTGACATTTCCGGAGTACGCACTCCCGCCAAACCCTATGCTGGCGCCCAAGACGTCTTTGATCTGGGTAGTGGTGCTGTGCTTGAGCTGCGTAGGGGTGAAACGCTTGGTGAGTTCACCCGACGCCTGCTTCAATTTGAGCATCTTCGCAGTCAAGCTGGGATGGTTGATGCTGAGTAGCTCTTTCGTGAGCTTGGCTCTTTCCTGGCGATTCAACCCGCGAAGCACGTCACGCAGACTCTTGCCCGTCGATGCTTTGGCGGCCCTGACCAGCTTGACCGTTGTCAGGGCCGAAGCGCTCACGCCTACCAGTGATACTGCGTCCAGCACAATGGAAGCATTCTGGTACCAGCCCTCACTGTCGAGCCAATCCTTTACCTCAGGCTTGGCGACCTCCAGCGCTGTTCGAGCAATGCCGTTGAAACACTGAAGCGAACTTGCACCGGCAGCCGCATATCCCACCACAACGATGACAGAACTGGCACCGCCACTGAAAGGCACCAGAATTGTTCCACTGGCGATTGCAGCCCAACTGATGACAGCGCCCAAGCAGGAGACTCCGGTATTTACGGCTTCGCCAATCAGTCGGGACTCTCGAGGATTGCTCACGACATGTTGGGCAAACTGCGCCGGCGAAATATACTTCTGCGCCTCACGCAAAATAATGCGCTTGGGCTTGATGCTGCAAATGGGCTTGAACTCGCGCAGGGTAATGACATTGAAGTCAGCATCGATATACACCACCCCCGCGCCGGCGATGCCGGGGTCGGCGTCGATGGCGACGAACAGGCGGGGCAGGTTGATCTGGCTTTCGATGCGCTGGCGCGCCATGAACTGGGAGCGGTTGGAGTCCATGCCGATGTTGAGCAGGGGGTTGCTCATGGGGTGATCTTCCTTGAAATAGGTGGTGTCTGAACTGGCGCCTTCGCGAGCAAGCCCGCTCCCACAGTTGACCGAGTTCCAGCATAAGAATGCGGTCGAATGTGGGAGCTGGCTTGCCTGCGATGGCGATTCAACGGGCGCCACCTTAACAAACAGGCTAACCACCCGCTAGAAAGCAAAACGCCAGCACGAGGCTGGCGTTTTGCAGGTTCAGGCTGCGCTCAACGCGGCACAACCGGCTTGCGCGCAGGCTTCTTGCCTTTGCCCTTGGCCGCGTCGGTGCGTTCTTTAGCCGCCTGTTTGTTGCGCGCCATGGCCGCGGCCTTGGCTTGTTCGCGCTTGTCCCACGGGTTGCTGCCGTCGCTGCCACGGGGTGGCAGGCCGGTGTGCTGGGTGAGGATCTTGGTGGTGGTTTCCTTGGCGACCTTATGGCTGCCCACCGGCGTCGAGTTCTTGCGACGGGCGCTCTGGTAGCTGTCGGTGGACGGCTGGTGCAGCGGAATCAACTGATCCTTGCCCGGCCCGATCAGGTCGGCGCGGCCCATGCGCGTCAGGGCTTCACGCAGCATCGGCCAGCCTTTGGGGTCGTGGTAGCGCAGGAACGCCTTGTGCAGGCGCCGCTGATCTTCGCTCTTGACGATGGTCACCGCGTCGCTCTTGTAGGTGACCTTGCGCAGCGGGTTCTTGCCCGAGTGGTACATCGCGGTGGCGGTGGCCATGGGCGAGGGGTAGAACGCCTGCACCTGGTCGGCCCGGAAGCCATTGCCCTTGAGCCACAGGGCCAGGTTCATCATGTCTTCATCGGTGGTGCCCGGGTGGGCGGCGATGAAGTACGGGATCAGGTACTGCTCCTTGCCCGCTTCCTTGGTGTACTTCTCGAACATGCGCTTGAACTTGTCATAGCTGCCAATGCCCGGTTTCATCATCTGGTTGAGCGGACCTTCCTCGGTGTGTTCCGGGGCGATCTTCAGGTAGCCACCGACGTGGTGGGTCACCAGTTCCTTGACATATTCCGGCGACTCCACGGCCAGGTCGTAGCGCAGGCCGGAAGCGATCAGGATCTTCTTCACACCTGGCAACGCACGGGCGCTGCGGTACAGCTGGATCAACGACGAGTGATCGGTGTTCAGGTTCGGGCAGATCCCCGGGAACACACAGGACGGCTTGCGGCACGCGGATTCGATTTCCGGGCTCTTGCAGGCGATGCGGTACATGTTCGCGGTCGGCCCGCCAAGGTCGGAAATCACCCCGGTAAAGCCCGGGACTTTGTCGCGGATCTCTTCGATCTCGCGAATGATCGACTCTTCGGAACGGTTCTGGATGATCCGGCCTTCGTGCTCGGTGATCGAGCAGAAGGTGCAGCCGCCGAAGCAGCCACGCATGATGTTCACCGAGAAACGGATCATGTCGTAGGCCGGGATTTTTTCCTTGCCGTACACCGGGTGCGGGACACGGGCGTAAGGCATGCCGAATACGTAGTCCATTTCTTCGGTGGTCATGGGAATGGGCGGCGGGTTGAACCACACGTCCACTTCGCCATGCTTCTGCACCAGGGCACGGGCGTTGCCGGGGTTGGTTTCCAGGTGCAGCACGCGGTTGGCGTGGGCATACAGCACCGCGTCGCCACGCACCTTCTCTACCGATGGCAGGCGGATCACGGTCTTGTCGCGGGTCATGCGCGGGCTGGCGAGGATCTGTACGACCTTGGCTTCTTCCGGGTCATCCACCGGGCCTTTCTCTTGCTCGATGGCGCAGGCCTGGGTGTCCTGGGTGTTCACGTAGGGGTTGATGATCTTGTCGACCTTGCCCGGGCGGTCGATACGGGTGGAGTCCACTTCGTACCAGCCGGCGGGCGTGTCACGGCGAATGAACGCGGTGCCGCGCACGTCGGTGATGTCTTCGATCTTGTGGCCCCACGACAGGCGCTGGGCAACTTCGACAATCGCCCGCTCGGCGTTGCCGTACAGCAGGATATCGGCAGTGGCGTCGATCAGGATCGAGTTACGCACCCGGTCCTGCCAGTAGTCGTAGTGGGCGATGCGACGCAGGGAGGCCTCGATGCCGCCGAGTACGATCGGCACGTTCTTGTAGGCTTCCTTGCAGCGCTGGCTGTACACCAGGCTCGCCCGGTCCGGGCGCTTGCCGGCCATGCCGCCGGGGGTGTAGGCGTCGTCGGAACGGATTTTCTTGTCGGCGGTGTAGCGGTTGATCATCGAGTCCATGTTGCCGGCCGCGACGCCGAAGAACAGGTTCGGCTCGCCGAGCTTCATAAAGTCGTCTTTGGACTGCCAGTTGGGCTGGGCAATGATCCCGACGCGGAAGCCCTGGGACTCCAGCAGCCGGCCGATGATTGCCATGCCGAACGACGGATGGTCAACGTAGGCATCACCGGTGACGATGATGATGTCGCATGAATCCCAGCCAAGCTGATCCATCTCCTCCCTGCTCATGGGCAGGAATGGCGCGGGGCCGAAACATTCGGCCCAGTACTTGGGATAGTCAAATAACGGCTTGGCTGTTTGCATGACGGTGACCGGTGTTGAGATGAAAAATCGCGGGCGCGGAATATAGCACAAAATTTGACCAATTCCGACGGCAATGGTCGGCTTTTACCGCGCGGGTCTGAATGGCGGACCCGTCGTGCATTTTTTCGCCGGCCAGGGGCTATTGCGCTAACCCATTATCAAAAAAACCATCGCTAGGCTGGGGTCGATCAACCACAGCCCATCATGGTGCGATCAATGAACACCCGCTCCTCTCAACAGCCACCACAAGCACCGCCCGCCTCGCCGCTGCTTCCCCATCGAACCCTCATCAAGCAACAACTGCCTGCCTGGCTGATCCAGGCGCCTTCTTCATTGCGCGAGGCGTTTCGCGCGAGCATGACCGCCAGCAATCAAGCCAGGCACGACCTCAAGGCGTTGCTGGACGAGCTGCAAAGTCCCGAGGACTTCGCCCGCCCTCTGCTGCGCGCGTCTCTGCAGTCCTGGTTTTTCGGCTTTATCACGGATGAGAACGCCCTTTTGGTACGCGAATGGAAAAATCATCATTTGCTCGGCTTGATCAAAACCCACGCCAAGACCACACGCCAGACACTGCTCGAGGCGGCCCTGCAGAATTTTGAAGCGGCCGAAGCCGAGCCCGGCGGGATGGAAGACGGCACCGCCCTGCACAACATGACAAACGCCGGCGAGGTCTTGACCAGCGCCTCCCCTGCGGCGTTCGCACGCTTGTGTCGAGAACTGGACCTGGGCGCAAAGTACCTCACGCATATCAGCAGCATTCTGGAACCCTCTGCGGGCAGCGCACGTACCGCCGCCCAGGTGCTCAGGATATTCCGCGCCCAGGCACAGCACGCCATGGGGGTTGCCTTGCATATCGCCTACATGCGTCGGCAGATAAGCCCCAGGCAGCACCTGCAACTGCATAGCCTGCAGCGCTCGGCCAATCACCTGGACATAAAGTACAGCCACCTGACCCTTGATAACGTGGTGCTGCCCGGTGTCCTGGTGATTGAGGCATCGCTTATCGATCTCCCCTACATCCTGTACGTCCCAGAAGACCCCGTGGCCCCCTTCAGCCAGCACCGCACCTGGGAGAACCTGCAACAGCACCTCACCGAGCAGCTGCTGGACCCTGCCTACCTGGCATTCTTCAAGCAATTTGTCCCGTTACAGCAGCAAGCCAGCCTGCTGAGAGTAACGCCAGCGCATGTCAGCACATACGAATTGGTCAAGGCCACCTCTGTCTATCCCGCCACACTCGAGGCCTCGGTCAGCCTGACGCCCATCCAGGGGGATCTGTTCCAGACCGTTGCCCGCCAACGCATTGCCCAGATCAAGCGCGACGCCAGCACGCTGGTTGTCTCCACGGCCGAGGCCGACATGGTCAGCCGGCAAAAACGCTTGCAGAGCTGGATCGAGGCCGGGGAGTTTCTGTTGTTTTTCGCCGCCTCATTTATTCCAATCGTGGGGCAAGCCCTGCTGGTCGTCAGCGCTGCCCAAGTAATAGGAACGGTGTATGAGGGCTTTGCGGCCTGGAGCCGCGGCGACAGCGATGAGGCCTTGAATGATTTGCTCGATCTGGTGGACACCCTTGCACAGGCCGCTGTCACCGCGGGCGCCATCAAGACGGCAGGCTTCACGGCCAACCTGGTAAAGGTCAGGGTCCGCAACAAGGGTTGGCGCCTATGGCACAGCGATCTAACACCTTACCGCCACCCCAAGCCGCTGCCCGCACACGTGAGCGCGAACAAGCAAGGCCTGTTCCGGCACGAGCAACAGCACTACCTGAAGCTGGATGATCATGTTCACTCGGTTCAACGCTCGCCGGACGGCACACAATGGGAGCTGTCCCACCCCAACGACCCGGACGCCTATCGACCTCCGCTGCTGAGCAATGGGGTGGGTGGCTGGCGCCAGGCCCACGAATCGCCCCGGGACTGGGACAGCCTTAAACTGATCAAGCGCCTGGGGCCCGAGGCCGCCAACATCAGGCAACCGGACGTCGAGCCCATCCTGCTGCTCAGTGGCGTGGACCACTCGAGCCTGCGCCAGGTCCACCAGGATATGGAACCCCCTGTGCCCTTATTGCGTGACACGGTCAAGCACTTCGACCTAGAACAGGAAATCAATAGTTTCGATCTGGCACGGGCCGAAGGTAAATCGGTCACAGCCCATTCGCCGTTGATTCAATTCCACCTGCTCAGCGGGCTGCCCGAGTGGCCCGCCGACCACACCTTGAAAATCGTCGATGGCCAACAACAGATCCTGTTGAGCCATGGGAGCGGCCCCACTGAAATAAAGATCAGCGCGGCGAGGTTCAAAAAGGGCGAGCTGCTGCATGCCGTGGAGGAGCAAATGGCACAAGCGTCATTTAACGAGCTGTTACCCACGCCATCCATCGACGCGCTGACCAAAACCGAAAACCTGGCCCTGCGCCTGCAAAGCGAAGGCATGCAGCAAAAGCAACGGCTGCTGGCCCTGCTCAGCGAGCCCGGCGAGCGCGCCGTCACGCCCACGGAACACAACATTCGCGCAATCATGCCGCAACTGTCCAAGAGCCATCTTGAGGCCATGGAGTCGACGCTGACTGAGCAAGAAAAACAGCGCCTGCAACAGGAAAAAAGCCTGACTGCCTCCCAACGCTGGGAGGCGCAACAGTACATTCAGACACAGCAAGCAACGCGTTCACAGGAAGCGCTTTTCCTCGACGGCATCAGTGACCGCCATAGCGTGCCGCTGACGCTATACAACCTGGAGCAGTTACCCTCATGGCCGGACGCATTGCGGATCGAGATTTATGCACAGCGCCAAGACGGCCCGCTGCTGGGTCGCATCGGCCCAGCGCAGGCCAGTCACCGCCATGTCTTGATCCGCCTGGGCGAGCAGTACTCAAGCCTTGATGCCCAAGGTTCCCCCCAGGCGCCCCCCAGCCACCTGGCCGATGCCCTTGAAAGTACGCTGGCGGCCCCCGAACGCCGGGCCATCCTGGACGCATCGGGCACCGCAACCCTCAAGCAGGCCATCCAGAAACTCAGCCTGTCGCGCCTGACCCAGCTCCCCACCATCCGGGCCATGCCTCCCCTGGGCACACTAGCGGAGACTGCCGGGCGGCCCCTGGATCCGTTATTCGCCGACCCCAACCCTCCGGCCGGGCTGACGCTGCGTGAGGACGGCACCTATCAATCGCCTCCTCAGCCCGACGCAAGCTACCGCTATTACATACAGGACAACCACAAATACTATCCCCTGCGATACGACCCCCTGGGCTGGCGGCTGGCGGATGCCCGCAATCGCTTCCGGGCCTATCAACCCTACCTGCGCAAAAAGCCCCAGGCCGGCTGGGAAATTGACCCGGCCAAAGGTACGTTGCTGGGAGGGGACGAGGAGGCGCTCAAGCTCAGGCTCCATGAGATGGAGTCCAGCGACGAATTTGAGCCGGCACGCTCCTCCAGCGAGTATGAATCGGCCGAAGAAGGCGTTGTGACAACCCGATACACCGCACAGGAACTGATCCACATGCGCACGGGGCAAGGCTATCAGTTCAGCCAGAACTATCGACGCATCTATGACCGGGCCAACAATGGTCGATACCCGTTGCGCGACGAAGACGGCCTGCCCCTGCGCATCCGGCAAATACAGTCACAAAGCAAATCGCTGACGTCCGAAGCCATATTTGACAGTCGGCTGATCCGGCCCTACTTCCAGTGGGAAGGCTACGAACAGGTGGCACGGCTGTATGAAGACAACCTGGAGGTCACCCCCTTTACGGCGGCCCATCAAAAATTTGCGCAAGAAGCCGCACTCATCGGCGAGGCCACCGTCATTACGCGGCGACCGATCAAGCGAGGGGCGGCACTGGGTGTCTATGGCGGGGAAATACTGCCGCTCTATATTGCAATGGCTCGACAAGACCCCTACCTGCTGCCCGTCAAGAACATCAGGCCGACCACGCCCCATGCCTACAACACGCAACCCATATTGTCGGGTGACAACGTGCTTTCGAGGATCAATACCATTTTCGAGTACGACGCAGGGCTGCCGATCAGGCAGGCCCGCAGCGGCTATAACGTGGAAGCATCACAGTTTCGTGTCGAAGTCGAAACCGCCAGCGGGGCACGCGAACCTATGATACTCACCGCATTTTTTGCCAGCGATCACATACCGGCCGGCGCGGAACTGCGCTGGAACTACCTCTACAATGAAATAACCATCAGGCGATTGTTCCCCAGGCCTGAAAGCCGCTGATTACTCATCGTCGTCGAAGTTGTAGCTACCCGGCGCCAGGTTCTCGAAGCGCGTGTACTTACCGATAAACGCCAGGCGGATAAAGCCGATCGGCCCGTTCCGCTGCTTGCCGATGATGATTTCGGCAATACCTTTGTGCTCGGTTTCCGGGTGATACACCTCGTCGCGGTACACGAACATGATCACGTCGGCGTCCTGCTCGATGGCTCCGGATTCCCGCAAGTCGGAGTTCACCGGGCGCTTGTTGGGACGTTGTTCCAGGGAACGGTTGAGCTGGGACAGCGCCACCACCGGGCAGTTGAACTCCTTGGCCAGGGCTTTGAGGGACCGGGAGATTTCGGAAATTTCGTTGGTCCGGTTGTCGCCGCTGGAGCCGGGGATCTGCATCAACTGCAGGTAGTCGATCATGATCAGGGCGATATCGCCGTGTTCACGCACCAGGCGCCGAGTACGCGCTCGCATCTCGGACGGGCTGATACCGGCGGTGTCGTCGATAAACAGCTTGCGGTCGTTGAGCAGGTTGACCGCCGAGGTCAGGCGCGGCCAGTCGTCGTCTTCCAGGCGACCGGCACGCACCTTGGTCTGGTCGATCCGGCCGAGCGACGAGAGCATACGCATGATCAGCGATTCGCCTGGCATCTCCAGGGAGTACACCAGCACGGCCTTGTCGCTGCGCAACACGGCGTTTTCCACCAGGTTCATCGCAAAGGTGGTCTTACCCATGGATGGACGGCCGGCGACGATGATCAGGTCGGACGGCTGCAGGCCGCTGGTCTTCTCGTCGAGGTCGGTGTAGCCGGTGGAAATACCGGTGATGGCATTGTCAGTGTTGAACAAGGTGTCGATACGGTCGATGGCCTTGGTCAACAGGTCGTTGACGCTGACCGGGCCGCCGGTTTTCGGGCGGGCTTCGGCGATCTGGAAGATCTGGCGCTCGGCTTCGTCGAGGATCTCGGCGGCGGTACGGCCTTCGGGGTTGAAGGCGCTGTCGGCGATTTCGGTGCTGATGCCGATTAATTGGCGCAGGGTCGCCCGCTCGCGAACAATCTGGGCATAGGCTTTGATGTTGGCGACGGACGGCGTGTTTTTCGCCAGCTCGCCCAGGTAGCCCAGGCCGCCGACTTGTGAGGTCTGGCCTTCCTTGTCCAATTGTTCGGCCAGGGTCACCACGTCGATCGGTGAGTTCTGGTCGGCCAGCTTGGCAATGGCGCGGAAGATCAGGCGGTGGTCATGCCGATAGAAATCACCGTCCGAGACTTGATCGAGCACGCGTTCCCAGGCGTTGTTGTCCAGCATCAAGCCACCGAGCACGGCCTGCTCGGCCTCGATGGAATGCGGCGGCACCTTCAGGGCAGCGGTTTGCAGATCGTATTGCTCAGGAGCTGAAATATCGTTCATGGCCACTTGAAATTAGGGGTGTGTAGAAAAACAAAAGGCACGACCTGTAAACAGGATCGTGCCCGATGTTAACTGGCTGACACGCGAGGTGCCAGTCAGTTAGGTGCTTCTTAAGCTGCTACCACGACAACGCGTACGGTGGCTTCAACTTCAGCGTGCAGGTGCACGGCTACGTCGAATTCGCCTACGTTGCGGATGGTGCCGTTCGGCAGACGAACTTCGCTCTTCTGCACTTCAACGCCGGAGGCGGTCAGTGCGTCAGCGATGTCGTGAGTACCGATCGAACCGAACAGCTTGCCTTCGTCGCCAGCGGTGGCAGTGATAGTCACTTCCAGCTCGGCCAGTTGGGCAGCACGGGTTTCAGCCGAAGCTTTCTTGTCTGCTGCGGCTTTTTCCAGCTCAGCGCGACGCTCTTCAAACGCAGCCAGGTTGGCAGCGGTTGCAGCGGTGGCTTTGCCGTATGGCAGCAGGTAGTTACGACCGTAGCCGGCCTTAACGTTTACTTTGTCGCCCAGGTTGCCCAGGTTGGCGACTTTTTCCAGAAGGATCAGTTGCATGTGAAAATCCTCTAACTTTTAACCTTCACCGTTCGCGTTATCGGCGTCTTTCGGCGCCAGACGACCGCGAAAATCAATCAGGCCGTCGACAATGGCCAAGACCACGAGTAACGGATAGATCAGTTGCATAAACAGCAACAGCGTCACGTACAACCCCACCAGCCAGAACTTGGCCAGGCGCTTTTGCGCCACCAGCCCGTGCATCAGGGCCAGCCCGGCAATCACCAGCGGTACGCTGCACAACGGCGTCAACATGGCCATTTGCGGACCGAAGTTCGGCCCTACAAGCATGCACGCCAGCAGCAACATCGCTGGGCCTGCGGGGATTCTGATACTGCGAAACTCGCGACCAAAACCACCCGGGTTATACAACAACGCCTGCCAGTAGCGCCCAAGAATCAGGCTCAGCACACTGACGATCTGCAACAGTGCCGCTATCAGGCCGGTAAGGACCGGAGCAATCAGTGTGGCCATGCGCGCTCGCTCATCTACCGACAACTGCTGGTAGAGATCCCCGAGGGCCAGTGGCAGGATTTTTACCAACTCCTGCGACAGCGCCTCGATTTGCGGGCGGAAAGCCGCGCCAAGCACCACTGAATACACCACTCCCAAAGCCACGCTGACCAGCAGCGTACGGACCCAGGACTCACTTGCGCGCAGAACCAACGCAAGGCTCGAAGACCCCAGCAGTACCAGAAGTACCCGTGGATCGTCGAATTGCAGCCACCAGATCAAGGCCGGCAGCAACCCCAGGGCAAGGACGCCCAGGGCGTCCTTCAAACCGCGCCGCAGCAGCACAAGGCTTCCCGCGGCAGCACCCAACCAATACAACAGCGGCAATGCAGCACATCCAGCCACTACCAGAGTGGCCTGCACACGACCGCGCATGATGAACTCAGCTAAGGCGCGCATGCATTCAATCCCTTACTACTTGTCGACTGCCCGGTCTCAGCGGCCGTGGCTGTCGGTGTAGGCCAGCAGGGCCAGGAAGCGGGCGCGCTTGATAGCGGTGGCCAGCTGACGCTGATAACGAGCTTTGGTACCGGTGATACGGCTTGGAACAATTTTGCCGGTCTCGGATACGTAGGCTTTCAGAGTGTTGAGATCTTTGTAGTCGATCTCCTTCACTTCTTCAGCGGTGAAGCGGCAAAACTTACGACGACGGAAGAAACGTGCCATTTGATAGGCTCCTTAATAAGGTCCGTGGATTACTCGTCAGCGTTATCGCTGTTGTCGCTGTCATCACTATCAGCGCTTTCAGCGCCTTCGTGCTCAGGACGGTCGCGACGCTCACGGCGCTCACTGCGGTTTTCTTCAGCCTTGAGCATCTCGGATTGGCCGGTAACGGCTTCTTCGCGACGGATGACCAGGTTACGGATCACTGCATCGTTGTAGCGGAAGTTGTCTTCCAGCTCGGCCAGGGCCTTGCCAGTGCACTCAACGTTCAGCATCACGTAGTGAGCCTTGTGAACATTGTTGATTGCGTAGGCCAGTTGACGACGGCCCCAATCTTCCAGACGGTGGATTTTGCCGCCGTCTTCTTCGATCAGCTTGGTGTAACGCTCTACCATGCCGCCGACTTGCTCGCTTTGATCCGGGTGGACCAAAAAGATGATTTCGTAATGACGCATGAATGCTCCTTACGGGTTGTAGCCTGCCGCTCAAAAACGGTCAGACAAGGAGTGAATGACACTTAGGAATCTTGCCGCAGGGAGGCACATCGGTGCCCGCCAGGAAGGCAAGGGGCGCAATTGTAGAGAAGGGGGAGAACGGGCGCAAGGCAATTGGTGATTATTTGACCAAAAACCAATGTGGGAACAGGCTTGTGTGGGGGCTGGCTTGCCTGCGATGCAGACACCTCGGTACATCAGTTGTATTGAGGTGATGCTATCGCAGGCAAGCCAGCTCCTACACAAGCCCGCTCCCACATTTGGACCTGCGCCAGACCTGATTACTTCTTGGTCTTGGCCTTGGCACCGCGCTGGCGCTGGGCCTCGAACAGGCACACGCCGGTCGCCACGGATACGTTGAGGCTGCTGACGCTACCGGCCATCGGCAAATGCACCAGGTAGTCGCAATGCTCACGGGTCAGGCGACGCATGCCCTTGCCTTCGGCGCCCATGATCAGGATGGTTGGGCCAGTGAGGTCTTGGTCATAGATGCTGACCTCGGCCTCCCCCGCCGTGCCCACGACCCACAAGCCGCGCTGCTGGAGTTTCTCCAGGGTACGCGCCAGGTTGGTCACGGCCACCAGCGGAATCACTTCCGCCGCGCCGCAGGCGACTTTACGCACAACCGGCGTCAACGTGGCCGACTTGTCTTTAGGCACGATCACCGCCAGCGCACCGGCGGCATCCGCCGAACGCAGGCAGGCGCCGAGGTTGTGCGGGTCGGTCACGCCGTCCAGCACCAGCAACAGCGGCGCACCTTCGGTGCGGTCGAGCAGCTCGTCGAGCATGGCCTCGCCCCAGACCTGGCTCGGGCTCACGTCCGCGACCACGCCCTGGTGCACGCCTTCGACCCACACGTCCATTTCGCGACGCTCGGCCTGGCCGATGGCAACCTTGTTCTGGTTGGCCAGCTCCACCAGCGCCTGAACGCGTGGCTCACTGCGGCCTTCGGCCAGCCACACCTGCTTGACGCGCTTGGGATGGTGACGCAGCAACGCTTCTACGGCATGTACGCCGTAGATTTTTTCCAGACTCATGACTTGGCCTTAGGTTTGCGCGACCCGCCGCTCTTGGCAGGGGCCGAACCCGCTTTGGGCGGGCCTTTACGGTGTTTACTCGGTTTGCTCGACGGCTTGTCGGCGGCCTGGGACTTTCCCCCAGACGCCGCTTTACCACCGCTTTTGGCTTCGTTGAGCAACTGCTGCTTCAACTCGCGGCTCTTGCGCAGCTCGGCGTTTTTCGCCGCCGCATCACTGGGGCGGTAGGCGTCGCTGACCTTTTCCTTGGTCGACGAGCGACGAGCAGGCTTGGCTGCTGGCTCGGCGGCAGCGGCAGCTTTCGCCGGAGCACCTTTCTTCGCCGGCGCTGCTGTTTCGGCACCGCGCTTTTTACGGCCAATCGGCGCTTCGAGGGTTTTTTCGGCCATCTCGAAGTCGATCTTGCGCTCGTCGAGGTCGACGCGCATGACCCGCACTTCCACGGTATCGCCCAAACGGAAGCTGCGACCGGTGCGCTCGCCCGCCAGGCGGTGATGCACAGGGTCGAAGTGGTAGTAGTCACCCGGCAAGGCGGTGACGTGCACCAGGCCTTCGACGTAGATATCGGTCAACTCGACGAACAGACCAAAGCCGGTCACGGCAGTGATCACGCCCGGGAACGACTCGCCCACGCGGTCCTTCATGAACTCGCACTTGAGCCAGTTCACTACATCGCGGGTGGCTTCGTCGGCACGGCGCTCGCTCATGGAGCACTGCTCGCCCAACTGTTCCAGGGCCGCCTCGTCGTACGGGTAGATCCGTGCCTTCGGAATGCTCATGGCACCGGCGCGCTTGACGTGCGGGGTGTTCTGCTTGGAATGGATCACGCTGCGGATGGCGCGGTGTGTGAGCAGGTCCGGGTAACGGCGGATCGGCGAGGTGAAGTGGGTATACGCCTCGTAATTCAGGCCGAAGTGGCCCTGGTTGTCGGCGCTGTACACCGCCTGGCTGAGGGAGCGCAGCATCACGGTCTGGATCAGGTGGAAGTCTGGACGGTCCTTGATACTGGCCAGCAGTGCCTGGTAATCCTTGGGCGACGGGCCATCCTTGCCTTTGTGCAGGGACAGGCCGAGCTCACCGAGGAAGGCGCGCAGTTTTTCCAGGCGCTCCGGCGGCGGACCATCGTGGACCCGGTACAACGCAGGAATCTCGTGCTTTTTCAGGAACTCGGCGGTGGCCACGTTGGCCGCCAGCATGCATTCCTCGATCAGCTTGTGCGCGTCATTACGGGTAGTCGGGGTGATTTCGGCGATTTTGCGCTCGGAACCGAAGATGATCCGGGTTTCCTGGGTTTCAAAATCGATCGCGCCACGCACATGACGTGCGCCCAGCAGCACCTTGTACAGCGAGTAGAGCTGCTTGAGGTGCGGCACGACGTCGGCATACTGGCTGCGCAGGGCCTTGGCTTCGCTGGTTTTCGGCGTTTCCAGGATGGTGCTGACCTTGTTGTAGGTCAGGCGCGCCTGGGAGTGGATCACCGCTTCATAGAACTGGTAGTCGGTCATTTCGCCGGTTTTCGAGATAGTCATCTCGCACACCATGGCCAAACGGTCGACTTTCGGGTTCAGGGAGCACAGGCCGTTGGACAACTGCTCAGGCAGCATCGGGATCACGCGCTCAGGGAAGTACACGGAGTTGCCGCGCACCTGGGCTTCGTTATCCAGGGCCGAACCGATCTTCACGTAGCTGGAGACGTCGGCAATCGCGACGAACAACTTCCAGCCGCCGGAGAACAGGCGCAGTTTGCCGGGCTTGGCTTCGCAGTAGACCGCATCGTCGAAGTCGCGGGCATCTTCGCCGTCAATGGTGACGAACGGCAGATGACGCAGGTCGATGCGTTTTTCTTTGTCTTTTTCTTCGACTTCCGGCTTGAGCTTGGCGGCTTCTTTAAGCACCGCCTCAGGCCAGACGTGGGGAATATCGTAGGTGCGCAGCGCCACATCGATTTCCATGCCCGGCGCCATATAGTTGCCGACCACTTCGACAATATCGCCCTGTGGCTGGAAGCGCGGGGTTGGCCAGTGAGTGATTTTCACCTCGACGAACTGACCGACCTTGGCGGCGCCATTGCGGCCCGGAGTCACCAGCACTTCCTGCTGGACCTTCGGGTTGTCCGGGATCACGAAGCCGATGCCGCCTTCTTCAAAGTAGCGACCGACGATGGACTCGTGGGCACGGGACACCACTTCGACGATCACGCCTTCGCGCCGACCGCGACGGTCCAGGCCGGACACGCGCGCCAGGGCACGGTCGCCATCGAACACCAGGCGCATTTGCGCCGGGCTCATGAACAGGTCATCGCTGCCATCGTCAGGGATCAGGAAGCCGAAACCGTCACGGTGACCGGCAATGCGGCCAAGGATCAGGTCGAGCTTGTCCACCGGCGCGTAAGTACCGCGACGGGTGTAGATCAACTGTGCATCGCGCTCCATGGCGCGCAGGCGGCGGCGCAGCGCTTCGAGTTGGTCTTCGGTGGTCAGACCGAATTCTTCAACCAGCTGCTCGCGGCTAGCAGGCGAACCCCGATCGGCGAGATGCGCCAGGATCAGTTCGCGGCTAGGAATAGGGTTTTCATATTTTTCCGCTTCACGAGCGGCCTCGGGATCGAGGGACTGCCAATCGGCCATTAGAGAGTTTTCACCTTGTCTATATGTGGGTTAGTTTGGCATACGCGTATTGAAACGGGAAATTTCCAGCAATAACTCGTCGGGAAATGCGCTTTATGGTCCCGGGAAACCACCTTGCGCGACCGCCCGCGAAATTTTCCAGGCTTTTTTGATGACGGGGGTTTACAGCTCAAAAGTCACTCCGTATAGTGCGCGCCATCGACGACGGCAACGTTGAAGATACTGCCCAGATGGTGAAATTGGTAGACACGCCAGCTTCAGGTGCTGGTGACCGCAAGGTCGTGGAAGTTCGAGTCTTCTTCTGGGCACCAATTCAAAACCCAAGGCCAGCCTTGAGTTTCACAAAAACCCGCGAAAGCGGGTTTTTGCGTTACAGGCCTTTGATTTTCAACCGAAAAATTGATTTATAAAATCAAATCAGGGGTTTACAGATCAAAAAGGCCGCCGTATAGTTCGCCCCATCAACAGCGGCAACGTTGCTTGATAATGCCCAGGTGGTGAAATTGGTAGACACGCCAGCTTCAGGTGCTGGTGATCGCAAGGTCGTGGAAGTTCGAGTCTTCTCCTGGGCACCAAATTCAGATAAAACCCGCGAAAGCGGGTTTTTTCGTTTCCGGGGTTTAAAAACTCCACCCGCAGTGCCAGCCCCGCCCGCACTTGAGAAGCTTTATCGTTTATCCTTGTAAGAATTTGTTGCATACAAGTGAGGAACACCCCGGATGATGATCCGCGATATCCGTCTCAAGACATCCCTTCTGCGTGGCCTGACCATCACTCTGTTCGGCCTGACCCTGCTCTCTCCCACCGCCTACTCAGCCGACAAGGTTGAACTGACCCTGTACAACGGCCAGCACAAGGAAGTCGGCGATGAACTCGCCAAGGCCTTCGAGGCCAAGACCGGCATTCATGTGAATGTGCGCAAGGGCAGCAGCAACCAATTGGCCAGCCAGGTCGTCGAAGAGGGTGAGCGCTCCCCTGCCGACGTGATCTACACCGAAGAATCCCCGCCACTGAACAAACTCGGCGAACAAGGCCTGCTGGCTACCATCGACACCAGCACCCTGGAGGTCTTGCCCAAGGACTACGTGGCTGCCAATGGCACCTGGATGGGCGTGACCGCCCGCACGCGGGTCGTGGCCTTCAACCCGAAATTGATCAAGGAAGAAGAACTGCCCAAGTCGGTACTGGATTTCGCCAACCCCGAGTGGCAGGGCAAAGTGGGCTTCGTCCCCACCAGCGGCGCCTTCCAGGAACAGGCCGTGGCAATCATCAAATTGCATGGTCGCGAGGCCGCCGAAGAATGGCTGACCGGGCTGCGCGCCTTCGGCAAGGTCTACAGCAACAACATGGTCGCCCTCAAGGCTGTGGAAAACGGCGAAGTGGCGACGGTGCTGGTGAACAACTACTACTGGTTTGCCCTGAAAAAGGAAAAAACCAACCTGGATTCGCAACTGCACTACTTCACCGATGGCGATGCCGGCGGCCTGATCACCGTATCGGCGGCGGCCGCCCTCAAATCCAGCAAGCACCCCCAAGAAGCCCAGCAATTGCTGGCATTCATGGCCAGCGAAGAAGGCCAGAGGGTGATCACCAACACCTCCGCCGAGTACCCGCTGCGCAAGGGCATGCAATCCAATCGCGGCCTCAAGCCGTTCAGCGAGCTGCAACCACCAAAAGTCACTCCCGCCGACCTGGGCAATGCCGAAGAAGCCCTGGAGCTGGAACGTGACGTTGGCTTGAACTGATGACCCCATCGCAATCCGTCGCCTTGCACGGGGGTTTTAGCCCCCGGCGCAAACGCCCGTCAATCTGGCTGCTGCTACCAGTCTTGTTGCTGGTGGGCCTGAGCCTGCTGCCCTTGGTGTACGTGGGCCTCAAGGCCTGGCAAGCCGGCTGGGCCGAAGCGGTGCACCTGCTGTGGCGCCCGTATGTGTTCGGCCTGCTGCGCAACACGTTGGCCCTGATGGTCGGCGTGACCGTGGCCTGCGCGGTGATTGGCCTATCCCTGGCCTGGCTGCTGGAACGCAGCAACCTGCCGGGCCGGCGCATCTGGGGAGTGATCCTGTGCCTGCCGTTTGCCGTACCGGCGTTTGTCAGCAGCTTTACCTGGGTGTCGCTGAGCGCCCAGTTTGAAGGCCTGGGCGGGGCAATCCTGGTGATGACCCTGTCCAAGTACCCCCTGGTGTTCCTGCCGGTGGCGGCGACCCTGCGCAACCTGGATCCGTCCCTGGAAGAGTCGGCCCGCACCCTGGGGCTCAATCGCTGGGGCGTGTTCTTTCGCATCACCCTGCCGCTGCTGTGGCCGTCGCTACTGGCCGGCGCGCTGTTGATCGCCTTGCATATGCTGGTGGAGTTCGGCGCCTTGTCGATCATTGGCCTGCAAACCTTTACTACGGCGATCTACCAACAGTTCGAGCTGGAGTTCAGCAATGCCAACGCGGCGATGCTGTCTGCGGTACTGCTGGTGATGTGCCTAACCCTGCTATGGCTGGAGTTGCGCGTGCGCGGCAAGGGCCGGCATGTGCGCACCGGGCAAGGCGCGGCGCGGCATGCCGAGCAGGTTCGACTGGGCAAATGGGCGCCATTGGGCCAGCTGTATTGCTTGATGCTGGCGATCATTGGCAGTGGCATTCCATTGGGGATGCTCGGTTACTGGCTGGCCGTGGGCTCTTCGGCGGCCTTCCCGGTAGCTGAAATCAGCGAGGCGCTGCTGTCCTCCCTGGCCCTGTCCCTGGGCGGCGCCGCACTCTGCCTGGCGCTGGCTGTGCCGGTGGGCCTTTTGGTGGTACGCTACAAGGGCCAACTGGCACTGTGGGCCGAACGCCTGCCCTACCTGCTGCACGCCCTGCCCGGCCTGGTGATTGCCCTGACCCTGGTGTACTTCGCCCTGCATTATGTGCCGGCGCTGTATCAGACCTCGGCGCTGCTGTTGATCGCCTATGCATTGCTGTTCTTGCCCCTGGCCCAGGCGCCGATCCGTACCGCGCTGAACAAGGCCGCGCCGCAGCTGGAAGAGGCGGCGCGCACCCTGGGCGCATCGTCGTTCAGCGCGTTTTGCCGGGTGACCCTGCCGATTATCTTCCCGGCATTGGGGGCGGCGTTTGCCTTGGTGTTTCTCGATGCGATGAAGGAGCTGACCGCGACTTTGCTGCTCAGCCCGACGGGGCTTAATACCTTGGCCACGGCAGTGTGGGCGCACACCTCGAATGTGGAATTTGCGGCGGCGGCGCCTTATGCGGCGTTGTTGATTCTGGTGTCGGGGTTGCCGGTGTATCTGCTGACGACGCGGATGTATCTGAGTCGCTGAAAGCGCTATCGCGGGCAAGCCCTAATGCCAGTCAGTTAAGGAATTGACTTCTCCGCCAAGCAATAATAGAAACGGGCTCTGTTTTTATGAGTTCGTTTCATGCCCCTCCAAAACGATC